>CALMNJ010000001.1 GCA_937868675.1 uncultured Bacteroidota bacterium
CACTTCCTGCAATGAGCCGCCACCATTGTCGCGGAGATCAATAACGAGTCCTTTAATGTTTTGCTTTTTCAGCTTTTCGATTTCCTTTCGCATGTCCTGCGAGCAATGGTGCGCCGTGCCGGTGCGGCTGAAATCGGTATAAAACGAGGGCAGATAGATGTATCCTATTTTGTTGTTGTTGTTTTCAAGGAGGGCGCTTTTGGCGTATGTTTCTTCAATTTCAATAATGTCGCGGATAATGGGGATAACTTTAATGCTTTTGTCGGATGATTTGCGCACCGTAAGCCTGACCTCCGTGCCTTTTTTACCTTTAATAAGTTCGATGGCATCTTCCATATCCATGTTGGAGATGTCAACTGCCTCGGCAGCGCCTTGTGCCACTTTCAGAATGTCGTCGCCGGCCTTTAGATCGCCTTGTTTGTAGCTGGGGCTTCCCACAATGATTTCACTCACTTTTAAGATACCATCCTTCTGCATCAGCCTGGCACCAATGCCTTCAAATTGCCCACTCATACTTTGATCGAATTTCTTTTTTTCGCGGGGGGCAAAATATTGTGTGTGCGGATCGTTTACCTCGGCTACCGTGTTGGCGTATTCTGAAAAGCGGTCGCGGGCCGATATTTTATTGAGACGCTTGAACCAGTCTTCCTGTTCTTTGAGTGTTTTGCGTCTTGCATTAACTTCAAGGGAATCGAAGCTTTCGATTTTTACGGCGGTGTCTTTTTTCTCTTTTGCCGTTTCAATTTTGGCAAGCGCCTCATCGAGCCGGTAAAGCACCCTGTATTTCAGCATTTTTTCCCACTCTTTTTTAAGGTCGGCAGTTGTTTTGGCATAGGCTGCCTTTTTAGAATCGGTCTCGTATACTTCGTCAACTGAATAATTAAAAGGCTTTGAAAGTATTTCGCGGCTCCAATCCTGTTTTTCCTTTATGCGCTGGGCTATGATTGTGCTAGCGGCTTTATAAAAATCCTGACGCTGTTCGGAAATTTCGTTATCTATGTCGTGACGGTATTTGTTAAGTCCGTCAATGTCGGTTTGTGTTAGAAATTTTTTATTGAAGTCCGTATTCAGATACTGGTCGAATACTTTTTCACTGAATGTGTCGTCGAGTTTTTGCGGGGCATAATGAACCTGGCGGATACTATCGTAAATAAGTCCGAAAATAACGTCGTTGCGGTCAAAAACATATTTGTAAATGGTAAAAGAGCATAACGCAACGCCGGCAGTAATAACAACGGCTTTACGGCTTATTTTATAGAAGGGAGCCTGCATATTTTTAATTCTGTTTCTACTTGTATCACAAATTTAAAATTTAATCAAACAAAACTTGTTCCGCTGGTCATTTATTTGCCCTTCTTTTACTCAAAACTTGTTTAAATATTGTTAAAGCTATGCTTGGGCTTAGGGTTATATTTAGCTTCCTATTAAGATAGATTATGATTGACTTTACGCGAGCGCAGCTTACACATTTTGCGATTCATTACGTTGGAAACAAAGGGCTGGGCGAAGATCTTAGCTGCAGTGCAAAATCCGTAGAGTTTAAAGATGATTTTGTAAAAGAAACGCTTCTGAGGTATTTTTTGTCGCCTTTTAAAACGGATATTTATTACCGGTTTAAGGGCAAAACGGATGTTTCGCTTGCCAGTGTGGCCAACACCTGCGAGGATCTTTTTGGGTCGCGAAATGGTTTTATGAAGCAAAGTGCAAATCTGGCCAGACTGCTTCACGAACAAAGTATGCATCCCAAAATAAAAGGGGGCGAATTTTATGTCTGCTACTTTAAGGATGCCATGGTGGATGGCGAACTGTGTGACACAGTGGGACTATTTAAAACTGAAAATAAGGAAACCTTCTTAAAAGTATATCAGCACACTGATGAGTTTGAACTGGACTGCGAAAGCGGAATAAACATACATAAGCTTGATAAGGGCTGTTTGGTATTTAATACCGATAAAAAAAACGGTTACAAGCTTAGTGTAATTGACACCAATAATCGTGTGGCTGAATGCGCAACCTATTGGGAGGAGGATTTTTTGAATGCAACGCTCAAACCCAATGGCTACTATCACACCCGTAACTTTATGGATGCCTCCCGTGGGTTTTGTGAAGAGATTCTTAGCGAAACAAACAATGTGAGTAAGCAGGATCAGATGATGATGCTGAACCGCAGTACGGCCTATTTTAAGGATAAGGATAAGTTTGCGTTACAGGATTTTGAGAAAGAGGTTTTGCAGCAGCCTGAGGTTATTGAGGCTTTCAGGGATTACCGAAGCGATTACAACAAAAGGATGGATCTTACCGCAGTGGATGATTTTGAGGTATCGCCAACGGCAGTAAAAAAGAACCAGAAATATATGCGCAGTGTGGTGAAGCTGGATAAAAACTTCCATATTTATATTCACGCCAAACACGAAATGGTAGAGCGGGGTTACGATGAGGAGCGCGGAATGAAATATTATAAATTGTATTATGTAAATGAAGAGTAGGGCTTAAGGCGTTTTGTCCTGCCAGGAATGACTTTATTTTAAACTTGCGATTGGAATTAGCATATACTTAACGACAATGGAACATAATAATAAGCGGCGCTCGTTGGAGCCAATTTATGAAAACCTGCTTGGCGAAAGTGATGCAAAGCGAGCGCTTGATCTTTTTGATGAAATAGAGGGAGGAAAGTACAATAAGGAGGAAATACACACTTTTCAGTTAAAAAGCCTTAAGCATCCGGTCTCTATCAGGGCCATCAGGGCCGATATGCAGTCGTTTGTAAATACATTCATTGATCCGTACTTGGAAAATAAGCCATACCTCAGTAATCCGGCTTTTGTAGTGGATGGCGGAGCCAATATTGGTTGCACGGCCGCTTTATATGCCAACTGGTGGCC
>CALMNJ010000002.1 GCA_937868675.1 uncultured Bacteroidota bacterium
ATATACCTGCGGAAATCCAAGTGCCCTGCATGCAACCAGCTGGAAAGATTATAACAATACCTCATCCACCGCAACAATTGACGCCTCACAAGACTGGACCATTGTTTCAACCAATTCAACAACCACCCAGCGCACGGTTGTGGCTACCCGCGCTTTAAACACAAGCGATCCCGCGGATGTTGTTGTTAATTTCTCCTCTTCCGCTCTTAATCTGATCTGGGCCAAAAATGCTACGGCTGACTATACGCTTGCTTATCATGGCACCAATAACCGGGGTTATGGCATTTCATTATCATGGCTTTCGGCACCCACAGCTTCCTTCTCTTCCAATACAACAACCATTTGCCAGGGTTCTTCGGTCACGTTTAATAATCTAAGTACGGGAGGCAGCAACACTTACACCTGGAATTTCAACGGAGCCAGTACGGTGTCCACCACTGCAACAAACCCAAGTATTACCTTCACTACAGCAGGCACATTTTCGGTATCGCTTACAACTTCTAATTCTGTTGGTTCGGCTACTTTTACACAACTCAACTACATCACTGTTAACCCCACCATTACACCCGCGGTTAGCGTCTCACAAACCGGAGGCGGCAATCCGATCTGTTTTAACGGCACTGCTACTTTTAGTGCAAGTCCGGTAAATGGAGGAAATTCGCCAAGTTATCAATGGAAAATTAATGGCGCCGTAAGCGGTGGTAATAGTCCCACATTTACAGCAACAAGTCTGCCCAATCCCGCCTCTATCACCTGTATTATGACATCCAACACGGTTTGTCCGCTTCCTTCCGGAGCTACCAGCAGTCCGGTTGTTCTTACTGTCAACTCATCGGCTCCAGCCTCTTTGTCGGTTTCCATTAATAATGGTGCAAACCCAATCTGCAACGGTGGCCTTGTTTCATTTACAGCCACGCCAGGTAATGGTGGCAGCACTCCTTCATATCAATGGCTAATCAACAATAGTAATGCGGGCGGCAACAGCCCCACATTTACATCCAACACACTTGCGAATAACAGCACGGTAACCTGTGTAATGGTGTCGAGCAATACATGCGCCACGGTGTCTTCAGCAACCGGTAGCGGAATCACCATGACCGTCACTTCGGTACTTTTCCCTACACTGAGTGTTTCACAAACAAGCGGAGGAAATCCAGCCTGTGCAGGTTATCCGGTTTCATTCAGCGCCACAGTGCTTAGTGGTGGTGGTTCGCCTGCCATACAATGGAAAATAAATGGTATAAATACGGGCAGCAATAACCCTTTGTTCACATCCACAACGCTTGCCAATAATAGCACTGTAACCTGTCAAATGACCTCTAACGCCTCGTGCGCATCGCCCAGCGTACTTACAAGTCCCGCTTTTGTAGTTACCGTAAATCCTACACCACCGGCTCCTGTTATTACACCAACCGGGCAAATCACCATTTGTCAGGGCGACAGTGTAAAGCTAATATCCTCTGTTGCCAATAACATCCAGTGGTCTAACGGCGCAACCACACAAACTATTTATGTTGACGCATCCGGCGGATATAACGTTACTCAAACATCCGGTGGTTGCACTTCTTTTCCTTCGGCTACAGCAACAATCAGTGTAAATGCCCTTCCGGGAGTTACACTAACGCCATTTGGTCCGCTGCTTTGTGTGAACGACGATACCGTAACACTTAACGGAGTACCGCCGGGCGGAACGTATTCAGGAACGGGAGTTAACGGTGCCGTATTTGATCCTATGGTTAGTGGTACAGGAACGTTTACGGTGTCGTACAATATTACCGGTACAAATAGTTGTCAGAATGCGTCAGCACTGCAGGTAACTGTAAATGCCTGTACCGGGTTATCAGAAATAGGGGCCCAAAGCATGATCCATTGTTCACCGAATCCGTTCAGTAGTTTTATGCACATTGTTTCAGAAGAAGGAATAATCTCTCATATTAAAATCTTTGACCTCAATGGAAGATTACTTGAAAATTATTCTGGTGACCAGACAAAAGAATTGCTTTTAGAACCAAAAGTGCTGAATCCCGGGATTTATTTTATTGAAATTACGACGGCAAACGGCATATTCAGGTCAAAAATTATCAGGCAATAACAATGGCGAAGTGTTTTATTGTAGTTTTTTCTATTCTGCTAATAACCACTTCACACCGTGTGAAATCGCAAAATGTGTTTGAGGCCGTCAGAAAAGGAGATACCGTGCGACTTGAGTTGCTTTACAAATTGAAGGCTGATACCATTCAGTCTAAAAACGAAAATGATTTTACCCCACTGATTATTGCAGTTTACCGGAATCAGGCCGATGTGACAGAATGGCTCTTAAAAAAAGGGGTGGAAGTAAATGCGGTTTCGCCTGAAGGCAGCGCGCTGGTTGCAGCCGCCTATAAGGGTAATCTGCCCTTGGCTGAACTCTTGCTCAAATGGAAAGCGAATCCTGATGTTTCGAATACCGATGGTGTAACAGCTCTCATGTTTGCTGCCATGTCAAACAATACCGAAATGGCCGGTTTGCTTTTAAAACACAATGCCTCCAAAAATCTGAAATCCAAATTTGGCAAATCAGCACTCGACTACGCGCTTATGTATGGTTTTGAAAAATCAGCGGCTCTGTTACGTTAATTTTTGTTTGTCAAAATACCCACTTTGGTTACAGTGTTAAGTAATTGAACAGGTATTATTCCTTTTTCTTAATGGTTTGATGAGTTGCCTTTAATGAACGGCCCTTTTTTCGGATTTAATTTTGGCACTTCAAATACGCCAAAACCATGAAAAAACAATTTACTAATGTATTATTTTGCGCAGGCCTTATTGGGCAGGCTTTTGCACAACCTCTTATGACAGGCCCAAGTACCACTACAACGCCTTATTTGTGGCCGACGGTTGCCAACGCAAGCGTTATGTCGGTTATCACAGTTGGTGATGTAATCGGCACTTACACGTTTTGCGGAATTCCTGATGGGATGGGCATTGTTGACAATGGTGGCACCACTTTTACCCTGGTTATGAATCACGAATTTGTGAGCAACGCCGGAGCCGTTCGCGCACACGGTCAGAGCGGCGCCTTCGTCTCAAAGCTTGTTCTTAATAAATCGAACCTCCAGGTGCTAAGCGCTTCGGACTTAATACAAAATGTGAAACTATGGGCTGGTAATACTTACAGTTTATATAATGCATCCAACACTTCCACCCTTTGCAACTTCTCCAGGTTTTGCTCGGCCGATCTTGCCAAACCAAGCGCCTTTTATAATTCTGTAACTGGCAAAGGCACTTCTGCACGCATCTTTATGAACGGCGAAGAGGGAGGCATTGAAGGCCGCGCGTTTGCCCACCTGGTTACAGGCGCTGAAGCGGGCACCTCTTACGAGCTTCCGTTGCTGGGCAAAAACAACATCGAAAATTGCCTCGCCAGTCCATACGAACAAGACAAAACAGTAGTTTGTATAACCGACGACTCAAGCCCTTCAGGTCAGGTGTATTTTTATGTGGGAAACAAAACCACTACCGGAACCGATGTTGACAAAGCGGGATTAACCAACGGCCGGCTTTACGGCGTTTCGGTGCTTGGTTACTTTAACGAGGTAAGCAGCCCCATCGTAGCTTCCGGAACCAAGTTTAACCTGATTGACCTTGGTACTGTGCAAAACATGACAGGCGCCACACTGAATACCAACGGCACAAACCTTGGTGTTACTAATTTTTTAAGGCCTGAAGATGGAGTCTGGGATCCAAATCGTCCGAGTGATTTTTATTTCAATACAACCAATTCGTTTACAGGTCCAAGCCGCCTGTGGCGTTTGCGTTTTACTGACATTACAAACCCCGAACTTGGTGGTACAATTACCTGTGTGCTTAATGGAACCGAAGGACAAAAAATGCTTGATAACATGGGTATTGATAATAACGGAAACGTGCTTTTACAGGAAGATCCGGGTGGTAACAATTACAGAGCCAAAATTTATAACTATCGTATTCAAACAGGAGTC
>CALMNJ010000003.1 GCA_937868675.1 uncultured Bacteroidota bacterium
CTCCAGCACTTCCCTTCGGTGATTCCACTCATCCAACTCAATCTGCCGGATAGTGCTTTTTTCAATCTCGTCTTTTACCGAGGCGGCGTGTCCAACATAAGCAAAAGCGGCGGCCTTCTCGGCCGAATACGCCTTTTGAAGTAGCCGCACAAGTTTTTGATGTTGAAGAGTGGGTTGATTTTTCAAACGTGTGGGTTTAATGTTTTTGCAAACTTCCCCACACGCCAAGCGGCAGTTTTACTCCGCTGCGGGCCTGCAGGTACAATTCGCCGATACTAAGCTGTGATTTATTTTTTGAGGCAAAGGGTTGCAACATATTTTCAGGCACCAGCGCCGAAAAGCCCAACGAATAGGCGTTCAGTATTAAAAGATGCTGCTCCTTGTCTAATAACTGAAGTACGCTGTGCATCATTTCGGCAATATTGTCCTCCAGCTTCCATTTCTCTCCATTCGGGCCATGGCCATAAGCCGGCGGGTCCAGTATGATGCCCTGATAAACATTGCCCCGTCGTAATTCCTTTTTGGCAAATTTCAGGGCATCGTCCACCATCCAGCGAATGTTATCCAGGTTGCTTTTCTGCATGTTTTCATTGGCCCAGGTTACCACCTGCTTAATACTGTCAACGTGGGTTACATCAGCGCCCGCAGCCCTGGCGGCAAGCGAAGCCCCGCCCGTGTATGCAAACAGGTTTAAAAAACGGGCTTTGGGCTTATTGCAAAAAAACGAAAATATTTTGTCCCAGTTTGCAGCCTGCTCCGGAAAAATCCCTACATGCTTAAAAGAGGTGAGCCCAAGGCGGAACTTTATTTCGTGACGGTGATTGCCACTGTTAAGCTGATATGCCAGCTCCCACTGATCGGGCATGGTTTTGATTTTTTTCCATTCTCCGCTGCTCGAACTTTTGGGAACAAATTTCACATGCGCCATTTTTTCCCACTCGGTATAAGCATACACCTTGGGCCACACGGCCTGCGGCTCGGGCCGAATGGTAATGTACTTTCCAAAGCGTTCCAGCTTTTCAAAATCGCCGCAGTCAATCAGTTCGTAATCACTAAAATTATCGGGTGTAAGCAGGTGCATCATAAAGTGAGGGGTAAACAAACCCTGGCACCAAAGATAATCATAGTGTGCAAAGTATAAAATGTTGATAAACCCCTTTTGCCAAGTACAGGGCGGTTCCTATTATTGATAGATTAAGAAAACAATCAGTTATGCAGCAAAACCGGACCGCATTTTTTACGCTTGTTTCCGTATTTTTTTTCTGGGGCTTTGTAGCTGCCAGCAACGATATTCTCATTCCTGTTTTTAAAGAGAAATTAAACCTCACTCAGGGCCAAAGTCAATGGATTTCGATTGCCTTTTACGTGGCCTACACGGTTGGTTCTCTTATTTATGTTTTTCTGTCAAAACTTAATGGTGGCGACATCCTCAACAAAATAGGATACAAAAATGGCATTGCGCTGGGCCTCTGCATCTCGGCGGCAGGCACCTTACTGTTTTATCCGGCGGCTCAAACGGCTTCGTTCGGCATTATGATTACCGGACTTTTTATCGTGGCGTTTGGTTTTTCGCTTCAGCAAACGGCGGCCAATCCACTGGCCATTAACATGGGCGATCCCTCCAAAGGCTCACAGCGGCTCAGTCTTGCCGGCGGAATAAACAACATTGGCACCACCATTGGCCCACTAATACT
>CALMNJ010000004.1 GCA_937868675.1 uncultured Bacteroidota bacterium
ATGGCAAAGCACACTTCTGTTCCTGCTCACTAATTGTGGTTCTATGCCGCTCTTTCCTGCCGGCTCAGTAAATATCCACATCAACAGGAAGGGTAAACAACGGGCAATCGCTGGGGTTTTGAATTTGCTTTACCCTGAGTGTTACTTTTTGTTTTGCAGCTTCGTATTGTTTACTGATTTCGAGTTCGGGGTGGCCTTTCCCTAAATACCATTGATTAAAGAACCAGTTGAGATCCTGGCCGGTTACCTCTTCAAAGGCAAGCCGTAAATGATGAATCTCTACATTTTTAAATTTATTTCTTTCCAGATACAGTTTAAGAGAAGCAAAAAAGGCCTCATCGCCAACGTATTTTCTGAGCATGTGCAATACCTGACCGCCTTTGTTATAACTATTGGCATCAAACATGTCGTCGGGGTTTTTGTAATCAAAGCGGATGAGATCGGCTTTCTTGGTTTCCCATTGATCAAAATAGCCCAGCTTCGAGTTGTAGTGAACCCATTCGGCGGCATCGCGACCGTTTTTGTGTTCTTCCCAAAGATATTCGCCATAGGTCGCAAACCCTTCGTTGAGGGTGAGGTTGGCCCAGCTTTCGGTAGTAACCAAATCGCCAAACCACTGGTGAAAGAGTTCGTGGGCAATCACACCATCAGCCTTCTGTCCGTCCAATAATTCGCGATCGTTTTGATAAACCATAAAGTCTCCATGCAGGGTTGCGCTGGTATTTTCCATAGCCCCACTTACAAAGTCGCGCACCACAATTTGTGAGTATTTTGGCCAGGGGTAGGGGGTGCCAAGTATTCCCGAAAAAAAGTCAATCATTTCGGGAGTATTACCAAAAATGGCTTGTGCAAAAGGTTCATATTCCTTTTCAACATAATAACTTACCTCTTTGCCATTCCAGGGATTATCGGTAATTTTTTTGAATTCGCCCACGGCCATCATTACCAGGTAGGGCGAGTGCGGCATGTCCATTTTCCAGTGGTCGGTTCGTGTGCCGTCTGTATTGGTGTGCGAGTCGGCCAGTGTTCCGTTCGACAGGGTAGTGTATTTATTATCCACCGTCATATAAATTTCATCAGTCATTTTTTCGTTTGGATTGTCAATGGTAGGAAACCAGGCCGAGTTGGCCTGAGGCTCGCCCTGTGTCCAAATCTGTGGCATTTTGGTTTTGTCTTCACCTTTGGGATTTATAAAATAGAGCCCCTTTTCGGCGGTAATGGCGGTGCCCTTTTCGTTTTGTTTAAGTTTATCGGGCATGGCTACGTAGTTTATCTTCACCAGATATTTCTCTGTATCTGAAAACTCGCGCCCTAGGTTTATTTTAAGGCTGTCGTTTTCGTAAACATAGCTTGCGTCCAATTTTTTGTTTTCGGGCGTTTCTGAGTTTTTAACTGTGAGGTCGTTGTTTTTGTTTTTACCTAAATCAAACACCTCAAGCGACTTAATGTCCATGCCACGCGCATTGAGGTAAAGCATATTGCTCTTGCCAAAATATGTTTTAGCAGTTATGGTTGCTTTTCCTTCCATTTCCGATTTTTCCCAATTGAACTTCACATCCAGCCGGGTGTGCAGAATATCGTTATTTCGGGTGGCCGAGCCCTTATAGGGTTTATATTTTCCGCTTGTGCTTTTAAGCGTATCGGTATCGGTTGGTGGGGCAGCTGATATCAGTAAAAAACAGCCACCGGTAAACAGTGAAATTAAAAGGCGCTTCATATACCAAATCTAAAAAAAATCGCTTTGCTAAAATTGCCTCTGTTTGGGGGATATAGACAAACGGGACCCTTTAACTAGAAACGGTGTTGTTAAAAACAACAAACGCGATCGGGTGGTTACCAAATCGCGTTTTGGGGCTTAATGCCTGGTAATATATTCGGGTGATTAGCGTCCCCCGCGTTTTGCTTTCATGCTGTCTTTAAACTCCACATAACTCATGAGCTTATAGCCTTCGGTGTTTGGAATAAAGGTGGCATCGTCAATAGCCGAGGTGAGCACTTCGGTTGTGGTCATCACTACTTTCATATCCATTCCATTCGCAGACATTGGCATTTCCATTTCGAGCGGGGCGCCTTTAATCTCGCTCATGTCAAAACCCATACGGTTTCCACGCATTTTTTGAGAGCTTTTTATTTTATCTGTTACCCACAAGGTAATTTTGGTTTCTTTGCCACTTTCTTTGTCTTTAACGGTAATAATTGTTTTGGTGCACTCGTATCCGGCAATGGTTTTTTTCTCGGCAGTTATTTCAATTTTAGGTTTTTCATCTTTATTTTTTTTATCCTCGGCCTCCATTTCCTCGGCGGTGGCCTTAAACCCTGATTTGTTACCCATGGCCTCGCTCAGCACGCAATAGGTTTTACCATCAAAGTAAGAAGTGCTCGAAAACATCATACTCGTTACTTCCGATTTGTATTTGTCACCTTTTACATAGGTAGTTATTTCCTGCTCTCCGTATGCTGCATATTCGGCAGGCATACCTTCCGTTTTAATGTTGGCTTTAATAGTATAACTTTCCTGTGCATTGGCCAAAGTAAATGCCAGAGTTAAAATAGAAGCGGCTAAAATTTTTTTCATGGTATGATTTGTTGGTTGTTGAATGAATTTGATGGTTCTAGCTAAACGTCATTAAAATTAGTACAAATGGTTTGAATTACTGAAGGTCCTTAAAAAACTTGGTCATTTCCTCTTTCGAAACAATTTTCATGGATGCCGGAATTTCAAAATTATGGTCGGCAACTTCAATGTGTTGGTATGTTTTGGCCCTAAAGTGCATTTCCATTCCCATCTTTTTTATCCGGTAGTCCATCAGTACTCCCTTAATCGTTGCATAGGGTGTTAGTGCATTGCAGTTCTCCATTCCCAGATCTTTGGTGTACCAGGCTTCGAAAGGGGCATTGGGCTCGTCGAGCTTGGTAACTTTCAATTTATAGCACTTTAGTCCGGCAATAGTGCTTGTTTCTTCTGTTTCTTCAATATTAATCTTGTAGTTCAGATTATCGGCCTCCAGATCTTTCTCATGCTCAATGCAGGCCTGCTTGATGTTCATAAATTTAATTGTTTGTGCCAGTGTTTTGGCCTTGGAGTCGCCAATGATGGATGTATTGAACATGCCCATGGTACTCATTTCAATAACAAACCTGTTTTCTTTAAATCGCAGGGTGGCGGTGCTTGGCGCAAAACCGGCCAGTGGATGCTTTTCATCTACCGGCCGCGTATCAAACTCTATAACCCCCTCTTCAATCTGGCTGCTTTTATCGCCACTGCATGAGGGCAGTAAAAGCGTGCCGCAAATGGGCAAAAGAATGCAAATTACAAGTATCCTAAAGGTTAGCTTCAATAATATGAGTTTTTTAGTCACCCGCAACAGAACCAGAGGTTATTTTATCGTAACCGTCTTATCTGTGGTCTTCCCTTCCTCAAGTTTAATAATACCAACACCGGTAAGAGTGCGCGAACCGCTGGTCAGTGTGGCCTTGATATCGTAAATGGCCGGAAGCTTGAAGGTAAATCGTACTTCGCCGCCACTATCGGTGTTTCCGCTGGCGGTAACATCAGCCGTATAACTTGTTTTTCCATCCGGGCTTTTTACAACTGCATACAACAGTACATTGGCATTATTAACAGAATTACCAGTCGAGTCAATACATTTTACAACGGCTTTGCAGTCGGTATCCTTTTTACAGGAACTGATATTAAAAACCAAACCAGAAATTAAGAAGCCCGAAAGAAGAAGAACAATTGGTTTCATTAAGTTAGTATTTTATTACTTTAGCTCTTCATCCGCACTAAAGAATGCCGGAATCAGACTATATCAAAC
>CALMNJ010000005.1 GCA_937868675.1 uncultured Bacteroidota bacterium
GATTTACTTTTATGAGTTGGCGCGTAAAATAGAGCCGGATGATGAAGACGTAATTATTAATCTGGGAAAAGCAAACTCAAAAACCACCGATCAGATTGAATCAAAGGAGAATTTTTTTATTTCAGCCGTTAAGACAAATGTTTTATCAAGCTTTTCAACCTATACCTGGGCATGGCTCACGATTATTAGTCTTGCCCTTGCCATCCTGCTTTTTTTTATTTTCATAACTTCGGGTTCTTTCCTCATCAAAAGGGTTACACTCTTTTTTTCATCTCTGATGCTTGTTGTATTCATCATTACGTACCTGCTTGGTTATTCTGCACTTAAAGCCAAATATGAAAATAAATTTGGAATCATAATTGCGCGCGAAGTGCGAATCATGAATGAGCCTACAGCTAATGGAACGTCCAAATTTAGCCTGCACGAGGGCACGAAAATACGGGTGGTTGAAAAAAACGGCGATTGGGTGCTTATTAAACTGGATAATGGAAACGAAGGCTGGTTGAGGCTTTCGGAAGTAGGAATTATTTAGTGTAGGATTAAAGCTTTAAAGATTAGCTCTTTTCAAAACACATGCTTTTCGGCATGATATGAAGAGCGAACCAGCGGTCCGCTTTCTACAAACCTGAAATTTTTTGTGAGGGCATAATCCCTGTAAGTTTTGAACTCGTCAGGATGAACAAACCTGGCCACCGGCAAGTGTTTCGGAGTAGGTTGAAGGTACTGTCCGATGGTAAGAACATCACAATTTACTGAAGCTAAATCGCGAATGGTTTCGTAAATCTCTTCTTCTGTTTCTCCAAGTCCAACCATTAGCCCTGATTTAGTTTTAACACCTGCTTCATCCAGTCTTTTCAAAACCGCCAGACTTCGGTCATATTTCGCCTGGATACGTACCTGTGCTGTGAGTCGCCTCACCGTTTCGATATTATGCGAAACAATGTCGGGTTGGGCATCTATAATGCGTTGAAGATTTTCCCATTTGCCTGCAAAATCAGGAATCAGGCATTCAAATTTTGTTTCGGGACTAATGGCTCTTATCTCTTTTATTGTTTCAGCCCATATAATCGAACCGCCATCTTTGAGATCATCGCGGTCAACACTGGTAATAACGCAGTGTTTAACCCCCATCAGTTTTACTGAGTTGGCAATACGCTTTGGTTCGTCCCAATCGGCAGGTTTTGGTTTTCCGGTAGCAACGGCACAAAATCCACAGCTTCGTGTACAGATGTTACCAAGAATCATAAAAGTGGCCGTGCCGGCCCCCCAGCACTCGCCCATATTGGGGCAATTGCCGCTTTCGCAGATGGTGTGCAATTTGTGCTCGCCAACAATGCCGCGTACTTTCACGTATTCCTTACCGGTTGGAAGTTTTACGCGAAGCCAATCAGGTTTTTTAATTCTTGGTGTTTCAGTAGAGAGTTCGGTCATAATTTAAAACCACTTATTGCCAAAAACAAAGCCGATATAAACATTGATAATGAGATTTTCGGCAGGATTTTTTACCATAATGGGAAGTGCTTTTGGAAAATAATCAAGTGATACGCCTGTTTCAATGGCGCGGATGAGGTTTGTATATGAAGCGTATTCGAAACTAAGATTGAATTTCCCATTTATTCCGGGGTAAATTTTCATTTCGTTGAGCCCAACCGAAAAGGCTGAGTGCCCGGCAACACTGAGGCTATCTGAATTTACGTTCTCGTCGTCAAATCTTACATTATCGTATAGGTTACGGTTACCAGGAACGGTTTGTTTGTAAATCCTTACATAATATGGTTTTGCAAAGGCAAACACAGGGCCTATACAATATGAGTAGCGAACCTCAACTGCTTTATTATCGGCTTTAGCAAACAAGGTATTTTGAAGTCCAAGCGATCCTCTCAGCAGAAGCACATTATTAAGCTTTCCAAAAACAAATCGTTTTTTTTCATCACTCCACCCAACCGATTTTATTTCTTTGGGATGCTTCAGGGTTTGAATATCTATTTCGTAAAAGGAGCGGGTACGAGCGGTAATGTGTTTTCCCTGATGGAACGAAGCGCCATAACCCCGGGCCG
>CALMNJ010000006.1 GCA_937868675.1 uncultured Bacteroidota bacterium
AAAAACCTCTGTGGTATCGTTATATTTAAAAGGCTTTCGGGTTGCAATTTGCTTCCCACACCGATTGACTATGATATAGAGTTTACCGCCTTTTTGCGATAGGGAAGCACCGGTTATTGCCGGCTGCCATCATAATAATTACCAAAATCGTTTACCGATGCATTCTTGGATCTGCCGATCAAAAATAAACCTTCAAAAGAAAATCAGAACACAAAGCGTTACCGGTTTTGCCAAAAAAAATGTGTTTATTATTACCGACATTCAACCCTTATTCTTCGGCCTTGTCACGAATTCTGCCTGCGGCTTCTTTGGTGCAGGTATATCAGGCAGAAAACCAGCGAGAGCGGAACAAGTACCAAACACATGATTAAAATACGTGGCGGCCATACATGTTTTCTTACATCAACCACAGATTTTACAACTTCAAAATTATTGATGAAGCTTCTTTGCCAGTTTAGAGCTGTTTTTTGGCTTAAACGCTCAAAACCCAACGTGTAGGTCGTGGTTGGGTTAAGCAAATCCTTTAAATAAAGGCTGTTTGGATCATTTACTTTCGTTTTTTCATAACTTGAAAGCTGCAACCTCTTCAGGCTGTCAATCAGCGTAAGATCGCGATCAACCATTTTTAATTTTAACTCCAGATTCGCTTTCTGAACGCTGGTTATTTTTGCGTAATACGGATTGTTTTCCAGATAATTCAAAACAGCATTCTGAACTGCGGCAAACTGTGTGTAATCGCTTAAACCCAGCTTAACTTCTGTGGCGTTTACCGAATCAAGGCGGCTTTTTAATGTGAGCAAACTGCTTACCTCAAACGACTTAATGGATTGTACGGTAGAAATATCCAGTTTAAGCTCCCTTGCCAGCCCTTCGTTATCGTCGCGTATCTGAAGCACCTCAATATCCTTTAGCAGCTTAACGTGAAGTTTTTCATTGCGGTCGTTAGGGCTAATGATAAAGGAAGATTCGTAACGTTTTGGAATAATATATTTAAGGCTTACGGCTATCAACACAGCCGCAAATGCAAAGGAGGCGCTCACCAGAAGATTACCAAGCAGCAGTTTAGAGGGGTAAGCAAGAAAATTGTACAGACGCGAACCAAGTGATGCAAAATCAATTTCGTCTTCGGGAATGCTTCTGTTTTTATCCGCCATGCTTTTTTTGACTAAATTATGAAAAAGTAAATATAAACATCAATTATTAAGAAGGTGCTTTCGGCAAGATAGTAAGATGCCTTCGGCATCGCTTCAGGATGATTCAACATCAAAGTAATTTTTACTCACCATAACCCGGTAGCAGTTGAAAAAGGTTTAATTTAGCGGCATGACGCTCACCCGCCAGCAGTTTGTGAAAAATTCGGCCTGGACTTTTGCAGAACTCACACTGTTTCCGCTTCTGGTTATTATTGCCACACCGGTTTTCATTAGCCGCTTGGGTATTGAACTATATGGGTTGTGGATGCTTGTTGGATTAATAACCCAGAGCATTAACATCCTCAATATTGGCGTTGGAGACACCATTATTCGCCTCATATCACAATACAGGGCCCAAAACCGACCCGAAGAAGTACCGCGGGTGTTTATGCATAATTTTTCGATGGCCCTTCTCCTTTGCATGATCGCAGTCCTATTGGGAGGCATATTTTACCTCACCGGC
>CALMNJ010000007.1 GCA_937868675.1 uncultured Bacteroidota bacterium
AGTTGCGAAAAAAACTACAGATGGAAAAAGAAATTGTGGAGCTCGAGCAAAAAGCACTGCGCCTGCAAATGAATCCGCATTTTATTTTTAATGCACTAAACTCCATACAGTCGCAAATTGGAACCGACAATGAACAGGCGGCTCGCTATTATCTTGCTAAATTTTCGAGGCTGATGCGGCAGATTCTTGATAATTCACGCAACACGCTGATATCGCTGGACGAAGAAGTGAACACGCTCGAGAATTATCTGCTGGTTGAAAAATTCTGCAACGGCGAGCGTTTTGATTACAAGGTAAGCGTGGATGAAAGCCTGGAGCGGGATTTTATTAAAATACCACCCATGCTGATGCAACCGTTTATCGAAAACAGTATAAAGCACGGGTTAAAGCACAACCATATCCGGCGCGGATTTATTGAGGTGCGTTTTGAAGAAAAAAACGGCTTGCTGGAATGCTCGGTAACCGACAATGGCATAGGACGAAAACGCTCGGAAGAGCTGAATAAAGCCAGCCGGGAGCCTCACCACAAATCAACCGCCCTGCTGGTAACGCAGGAGCGGCTGGATTTACTGAAGAGCGATGCCGGCGTGAAAGCCCTCGAGATTATTGACCTTTACGACGATACCGGCGAAGCCTGCGGAACAAAAGTGATTGTGCGGGTGCCGTTTTGAATGGCATGATTGGAAATGAATATTTTTTGAAGCCGGTACCAAAAAACAAATTGCTGCTTTCAACACTCAAAAAATGTGGAACGGGCGCTGCTTACCCAAAACAATCAACAGCTCTGGCGGATTTGCCATCAACTTGATATCTTAGCACAAATGATAAAAGCCATAATAATTGACGACATGGAGCAGGCGCGCATCACGCTGAAAAAAGACCTGCAGGCCTATGCACCTGAAGTGGAAGTGATTGCCGAAGCCGGCGGTGTGGTGGAAGGCGCCAGGGTTTTAAAAACGGTGAAGCCCGATATTCTGTTTCTGGATATACAAATGCAGGATGGCAGCGGCTTTGACCTGCTCGATATTTTGAAAGAAATAAATTTTAAAATCATCTTTATTACTGCATCGGATGCACACGCCATTAAAGCGTTCAGGTACGCGGCGATTGACTACCTGCTGAAACCCGTTGACCCCGATGAGCTGAAGGAGGCCCTCAAAAAATTTGGTTCCGAAAAAATGAACGAGGCTGAAAAGTACAAGCTGCTGAACGATACCCTGAAGAGCAGGCAGAAAACACACGAAAAACTGGCCCTGCACACGCAGGATAAAATACACATTGTGAACATTAGCGACATTATGCGCTGCGAAAGCAATGTAAATTATACTGAGTTTTATTTTACCAATGCCAAAAAACTGCTCGTTACCAAAACGCTGAAAGACTTTGAAGATTTGCTGGGTGATCAGGGTTTTTACCGGGTGCACCAGTCGCATTTAATAAACACGCGCTACGTAAAAGAGTTTGTAAAAACCGACGGAGGTTACCTGATAATGAACGATGGCTGCTCGGTGCCTGTGTCAACACGCAAACGACCCGACGTGATAAAGATGCTTGAGGAGCTTTAGTAAGCCGCGTATTTGTTCGCGGTTTACAAAACAGATTTTTTAATTCTTCAAAAACGCATCAACCTCAGCCTTGCTGCATTTGTTTTCCCCACTAAAATATGCGCGACTGTCTTTTCCGTATAGGCAAAGGGTATCATCCTTATCGTATTTATAAATGCATTGGAACGTTCTTGGATCTGCCTTCTTAACCAGCCTGCCCATATAATACACATGGCGTTTGTCGGCGGCATAAAATGAGCCGGGGTAGGTTTTGAAGGTTTTAAGATCTACTTCCTCAAAAATCACAAGGTTGCCGCCATCGTGCATTTGATTAAAAATAAAAACATGATTGGTGTCTTTATAATAATTTCCGTCGAGGTAGCGAAACGTGGCGGCATCCACATTGCGGCGCAAATCATACGAGCTATCGCCCTCCCACCCATTATAAAGCCTTGATATTAAAACCGGAATGACTTTTTTTGGTTCGGAGCGGTCGTAGGTTTTAAAATACAGGTTTCCTTTCTGGTCGCGAAAAAGATGATGGCCGATGCTATCAATCGTAATCGAATCAACATACAAACAGCCTCCATTGTCAACCATGTAAATGTTTTGGCGCGGGGCACTGTCCGAAACGTCATTTTTCGGTGCATCCTGTGCGGTTTTATTTTCGGGTGCATGGCAGGCGGCAAGCAGAAAAAAAATTATGCAATAAAGTGTTTTCACAGCTGTATTTACATTATTGAGCAATTTATATGCTGATATTTAGCTTACACAAACTGCACTCAAAAAAGCCTCACCCTTTTGCTGCGTGTTTTACACAGCCAAGTTTATGGCCTTTACTTATTTTACTTTTGCGCAGGTCAAATTCATTCCTTGATAATTTATCAATTGCATTTCGGTGCCTGGCATAGAACTTAAAAAACGCATCGGCCAGCAAACACATATCGTTACTTTCGTAATTATCGCACTCACGTTCCAATGTCTGAAAAACTCCACCCATTGTGGTACTTACTCCCCTCCGCACCTGGTCCAATCCTTCTTGTTGCTTAGTGGTCAGTGTTTTGGTTTCGGCCAGATAAACATTCAGGAGTTCCATCATGTTATCCATTGATTTAAGCAGGGTTATCATAAACATTCGTATTTCATTGCTGCATCTGAATTTGTTGTTCTTCAGTTTACCCTCATTAATATACCGAATCATAAGGTTTGTGATGGGTTTTACCAATTGTGATCCCACAGCAAGTTTTTGCACGGTGTTTAATTTTTTCGACTCAATAAACCAGGCATTGGCGCTTTGGGTTATTTTGTCAAGTATGAGGCCCGAGGCGTTGTTATGAAGCGGCAAGGGAAGCGCTTTACTTTTGCCAAGTCCGGCTAATACGTTCACCGCTTTTATACAGTCGTCGGGTGTCCAATTACGGTAAGGCGAAGGAACTCCTGCTGCAATGTATTTTTTGAGCAGCGTTGTGTCACCAGAAGCCATAGTACCTTTTTGCGCAACAAATGCCAGAGGCAGCAGTAAAACAAGAAGAACCTGCACTATTTTCAG
>CALMNJ010000008.1 GCA_937868675.1 uncultured Bacteroidota bacterium
AATCGTAGCCAAAGTCCCAATCACTTCCTCCATAATTTTTTTGCCATATTATTTCACCATTTTTATTGGTGCGGACTACATAGATATCATATCCTCCGTTGCCGTATGAATTAGAATAACCAACAAGAACAAAGCCACTGTCAGCAGGGTTGTACACAAGCGATTTTCCTATTTCGTTACCGGGGCCTCCGTAACTTTTTTGCCAAATACCTCTTCCTAAGCTATCAATTAAAATAAGATACATGTCGTTATTACCATAACCAAAACTTGCAGTGGAGCCAATAATTCCGTAGTGCATGCTGTAAGCTTCTTTCACGCCATAAGCAATGTCTTCTCCAGTACCGCCGTAAGTTGCGTAAAAACTTCTCGGCGGCTGTGCGTTTAAGGCGCCACAAATCACCAATAGTATGAAAAGATGTTTTTTCATTTTAATTTTTTTGCCACGCTAAAAAATAAACCCTGCCCGTAAGCTGTTGTGGGCAGTATATATCCCTGCAAACTGTTGCTGCCCAGTTTTACAAACCAGCCTTTGCCATTCCACATCATCGAAGCACCTACATTTAAGCGCACATAGCCCCCATAACCGGTATGCAGGTTAAACGTGAGTTGTTTCCATTTTAACTCAGGTTCAATAAACACATAAGGCACATAGTTGGCATTAAAAATATGCCGGAACCCAAACGAAAAACAATACCGCTGTTGCGCACCAAAAAATATCCTGTTAATGATGATAAGGTTGGTGGGAATGTTCACATTAAAATTTTCCTTGCGGGCGTGCGCCAGGTTGTGCAAAAGGCTGTCGCGATTAATGCGGCTTATTGCAGAATCTTTCAGATCGTTTATGTTGTTGATCTGGTAACCCGAAAAACGAAGCGTGGAGTCGCTGCTGTACTGCACACTGTTGTTGAGCCAGTGTATAAAGCCAATGTTGTTGGCGTTTACAATCAGCACACTGCGTTTACCCACATGGCTCTTATACGATGTTTCAAAATAAATGTCGGCGCTTGCGCCAACGCCGTTAAAACCGGTGAGCCGCTTATTACTGGTATCGCTCAGCGCCATGCTGAAGTCGGAGTTAAACACCAGTTCGCCTCCATCCGGCGAAGTGTAAAGTCCGGAGTTTTTTAACGTATTGATGTAAAACAGCTGCTCGCCTTTCAAAAAGGAAACGGACACTCCTATTTTTCCAACCGAATCAATGTTTTTGAGCATGGCCCCAAATTTAACTTCCTGAAAGCGCAGCGCGTTGATGTTGCAGTTGCTCAGGTTGGCCGTTTGGCCCTTGTACATCTGGTTGCCATAAAACATGAGGTTAAACACGTCTTTGGTGTAGCGGGCATTTAAAATTTCCTGATTGCCCGCGCTGATTAGAAAATCATAATTTTTTCCTCCTTTAATAAAGGCCCCCATGTTGTAATTAAGCGCAATGCCAAAGTAGTTTACGCCACGCAGGTTTTTCGACGATTCATCCTTGAGCTCTTTGCTGATGTAGCCACCAAACACCAGCTTATCCACCATTTTGCTGCTCATGCCTGTGCTGCCGGCTTCAAAATCCAGACTGGTGGAAACGCTGCGCCCGGTGTAACTGTGGTTCATGAAATTGCTGTTGTACTGCCCGTACATGGCGCATGCAACAAGCAGCAACAGGGCCGCCACGCTATGTTTATTTGCCCGAAACATTGTAGGTGAGCTCTGCTATTATTTTTGTGTCCAGCGCGTAGCTTTCTTTTATTTTCACATCGGGCGGACCGGGTGGTACAATAAATTTTGCCGTGATCTTAATGTGCCTGCATTGTTTAAGATGCTCGATTTTTTCGCGCGTAACCGGCACATAGATGTTTGACTCAACGGGATTAGTTACTTCATTCTGCGCATCAATGGTGCCGCGGCGCACCACATTTTCGGCAGTATAAAGCGAATCCACAATGCGATCCGACTCATCCATTAGATAAGCCTGCAACTCCGCATCAAAAGGATAACCGTTGGTAACTTTAAATATAAAGCTGCCTCCCTTTACCTTGTCCAGCTGCTTAACGCCCGAAAAATCTGTTTTGGCGCTGGTTGTAAGTACAAAGTAATCGGCATTAAAGCGCATCGGAATATTAATGTCGGCCACCAGCCGCACCCCGGTATTGTAATAGGCAAAATCGTTGTAAGACGAAATATTACCCAATGGATTCAGAAAAATACTACCCTGATAGGTGAGCCTCGACGGAAGGCAGGAGATAAACGGTACAATATTGCTGTTGCTGCCGTTCAGCAAAATGTCTTTTTCCGAGGACAGGGGTCCGCCTGTTGCCGCGTGCGTGGCGCGGTTAATGTTCAGGTTGCTCAGTGCGCCCTGGGTAAGGGTCACGGTTTTTCCGTCGGCGCTGTTAATGGCATTCAGGTTAAAAATACTGGCGCCAAACTCTGCGCCAAACTCATTGTAAAGTTTAAAACCCAGGCTGGCCTCGCTCAGCATAAAATTTTTGGCTCTGAAATTCTGATCCAGCCCAAACCGTGCCGTGTCCACCGCAATGTCAATTTTTTGTTGCCCGAAATAGCCCTCAATGTATTGAGGTTGTATTTTGGAGTAAGTAAGTTCCACCCTGGCGCCGTCGCCGTAGTAAGCGGTAGTAGGGCCCGAGGCGCTGTTGCTCACCAGCATGGTGTAGGTTTGAAGAATGGTGTTGTAGACGTTGCCGTTTTGTCCGCGAAGATCAATAACATAACCCGACAGGTCGTAATCTTTTTCAAGAAAAGACCCTTCTTTGGGAATGGTTTCGCTGATGGTAAAGGGTTTCCCGTTTTTGAGCGCGTTGGGCAGCTGGTAGATAAGATCGAGTGGCTGATCGAGCGTGTTACTGAATTTAACATGCAGAATGCAGCTGCGTACTTCCGTTTTCTTGAGCTTTACGCCATTGCTTATATCAAATGCCAGCTCGGAAGGCGGAAATAAGGTAATGGCCTGCCCAGGCGTGAGCTGGAGCGGGGTGATGGCGGGAACTGTAAAGCTGCTTACAATGCTGGTG
>CALMNJ010000009.1 GCA_937868675.1 uncultured Bacteroidota bacterium
GCAAGCAGCTCGACAGCTCGGGCCATGTGCTGGGTTACTTTAATCAGGATAATAAAACCTGGAACATGAACATTTTTAATTTCGGAAAGCTTGGTGTTGATTATAACATTAACAACCGAAATACCATTTCGCTGAATGGGATGATGATGGCAGGGAAATTTCAGATTACCGATAACCAGGTATTTTCGGTGCTGGATAAAAATGGCGCTGAAACCTTTAGCGGCAAACGTGTAAACGACCAGCATGCCGCATTTCAGAACTATAACGGGCAGATTTATTATAAGAAAACATATCCCCGTGCCGGCAGGGAGCTAACCGCCGATGCAAATTACAACCACACCAACTCCGACAACGGATTTTTATTCACCACCTACGGCTACCAACCCGATACCCTTAACATAACAAACAGCTTTCAGAAAAACACCGGAAAGAGTTATGCCGATCAATATGTTTTTCAATTGGATTACACCGACCCCATGAGCGAGACCCGAAAATTTGAAGCCGGTGTAAAAATGTATTACAAAAATTCATCGAGCCAAAACACTGCCCAGAAAGCCACTTCAAGCCAGGACTACTATAAACCCGATTCGAGCCTTACCAATCATTATATCATTGACGATATGATAAATGCCGCTTATGTGAACTACAACGACAAAACCATCTGGAATATAAACTACCAGGCCGGCCTGCGCTTTGAGCGCTCGTATTACAAAGGCACGATTGCCGACAAAAACCTTTCGTTTTCTTATAACTACCCCAGCACGGCTTCCGATATTCTTAAATCACTTTTTCCGGGCATTTATTTCTCAAAAAAAGTTACGGGTGGCCATGAGTTCCAGCTCAACTTCAGCCGCAAAATTAACCGGCCCAACTTCTTTCAGCTGATGCCGTTTGTAATGTTTGCCGACCGGCAGAATTACCGCATTGGCAACCCACAGCTAAAACCTGAATTCAAAAATATTGCCGAATTCAATTACAATAAAACATTTACAACCGGCAGCTACCTGGGCTCGCTTTACGGCCGGTACGAAGAGCAGCCCATTACCGATGTGGCCTATCCATCGCTTACCGACCCCACGGTATTGGTAAACACAACCGTTAATGGGCGTAACAGTTTTCGTTATGGCACTGAACATACGTATAAGCAAACCTTTTTTAAGAGCCTCGATGTAACTCTGAATGCAAATGTTTATTACATCTATATTAAAGGCATTGTTGATCCAACACAACCCGAAGTAACCGCCAAAGGATTTGCCTTTAATGCCAAAACCACGTTGTCTTACAAGCTGCCAAAAAGCTGGACCTTGCAACTGAACGGAAATTACGAGTCGCCAAAAATACTGCTGTTGGGTTACACACTGCCCATGTACTCGGCCGATTTTTCGGTAAACAAAATGTTTGGTACCAAATGGATTCTTAACGCCACGCTCAGCGACATATTTAATACCCGCCGTATGGGCACCAAATACACCACACCTTTTTACACCCAGGACCTGATGCGTCGCCGCGAAACCCGGTACGTGCGCTTTACGGCAACCTACCTGTTTGGCAAAATGGATGCCTCCATCTTTAAACGTGGCAAACAAATGCGCAACCAGAACGATCAGGGCAATCAGGATGGTCTGGATTTCGGAAGATAATTTACTTTTCTCGTAAAAAGCGGAAATTTGACGGTAAGCATGCGCCAGGGATTGCAGTGGAGGCAGCCGCCGTGCTTTGCCTTATGCCTGTTGGGCGAGGAGGCTTTTGATGGCAGAAAAAAGACCCCGCAGCCATACAGGCATAGTAAAGCACAAGCCGGCCGCAGCGAAAAGCCCGGCCGCCGCCATATTGAAGAGGTAATGCGGCGGGGCGCCCAAATTATAAACCGTAATGCCTGCACCTGCCACAGCAACAAATAAAAACCAGTAACTTTGAAACATGGTTCATGGCATTCATATTGAAGGTATAAAGCTTTACGGTTACCATGGCTGCCTTGACGAGGAGGCCAAAATTGGCGGACACTATATTGTGGATGTTTACCTTACCACCGATTTTTCGGAAGCCGCCAAAACAGACGACCTGGAAAAAACAATTGATTACTGCGCCATTTACGAAATTGCGAAAGCCGAAGTGGCGGTGCGCAGCAAATTAATAGAGCAGGTATGCGAGCGCATACACCGCCGCATACGCAACCAATTTGGCAACATCAAAACCTTGCATGTGAAACTTACCAAGCTTACACCGCCCATGAACGGCGACGTTGAGAGGGTAAGCGTTGAAATAAAAGATTAATTCTAACTTTACCCGAGTGCATGAGACCGAAACTATTAAGCAGCAGCGAAATAAACACCCGCCTTGCAGCCCTTGCCGGCTGGGAAGTTAAAAACAACGCGTTGTATCGCGAATTTAAGTTCAGGGATTTTAAAGGCGCCTTTGCATTTATGACCCGCGTGGCTTTTGAAGCAGAAGCATTGAACCACCACCCCAACTGGGCCAACGTGTACAACCGGGTCGCCATAACGCTATTTACCCACGACCAGGGCGGCATTACCGAACTCGACGTAAAACTTGCCGAAACAATTAATTTGATTTTTGAACATGGATTTTGATAACAGCACACGCACCGAGCTTGCCTCACTGGGCGAATTCGGGCTTATTGACCACCTTACCAAACATATTAGTCTTAAACAGGAGTCAACCAAAAAAGGCGTGGGCGACGATGCAGCCGTGATTGATAACGGCAGTATGCAAACCGTTATAAGCACCGATATGCTCGTAGAGGGGGTGCACTTCGACCTTACGTATATGCCACTTAAACACCTGGGTTACAAAAGTGTGATCGTAAACCTGAGCGACATTTATGCCATGAACGCTCAGCCCCGGCAAATTCTGGTGTCCATTGCCCTATCGAGCCGCTTTAGTCTGGAAGCCGTGGAAGATATTTATGCCGGTATGCTGCTGGCCTGCGAAAAGTACAATATTGACCTGGTTGGTGGCGACACTACCAGTAGTAAAAGCGGATTAATTATAAACATAACCGTGGTGGGCGCTGCCAGCCCGGAAACGCTGGTGTACCGCAGTGGTGCAAAAGAAGGCAATTTGCTGTGTGTGACTGGCGACCTGGGCGGAGCATACATGGGCTTACAGGTGCTTGAACGCGAAAAGGCCGTGTTTAAAGACAACCCCAAACTGCAACCCGATCTGGAAGGGAAAGATTATATCCTGGAGCGGCAACTTAAACCGGAGGCGCGCAAGGATGTGGTGGAACAACTGAAGCAACTGGATATAAAGCCCACGGCCATGATTGACATCAGCGACGGCTTATCGTCGGAGATACTGCACCTGTGCAAACAATCGGATGTGGGTGTGGAACTGTATGAGGAGAAAATTCCCATTGATCCGCTTACTTACGAAACGGCCCGCGAATTTAATCTGGATCCTACGCTGTGCGCACTGAGCGGGGGCGAAGATTACGAACTACTGTTTACCATTGACATGAAGGACTACGACAAAATTAAAAACCTCCCTGACTTTTCGGTAATAGGACACATGACCGCCAAAGAAAAGGGGCAGTTGATGGTGGCCAAATCGGGCAGCGTGCACGAACTGAAGGCCCAGGGCTGGAACGCGCTGAACTAAACAGGTTTGCAGGTTGTGACAAAGTGTACCTTCGCAAAGGTTTATTGATTTTATTTTGTGATTCCCTGATGTTACTTTAAACCATTAACAGATTACGCACTCATAATTTCAAAACCATCCTAACTAATTTATGAATAGGTTGTTTTATTTTATAATTCTTGTTGCAATCCCGGTTGTCTGGTCATGCGAATACGAGAACGAGCACGGTTCCCTTGCGGAAACCTCATTCCGAAAAAATGACACCGTGCTGAGCAGACCTGCCCATGTGGTTTTTTCATTCCTGAATTGGTATAACGCTAACCACCTACACTTAGCTGACAGTCTTGTTTTAAACTGCACTGGTAACCGAAAACCGGGCGACTCTGCTTATTATGCAGTTAACTTTCCTGCCACTGAAAAATATCTAGAGACTTTAATATCCACGGGCTATGTTTCACGCGCGTATATCGCGAAATGGAGACGCTACTTTAAGGACTGCCAAAACTACTTTACAAAAAGTCCAGAAAACGAAGGCCCGCCAACCGGATTTGATTATGACTTTATTCTTCATACCCAAATGAATCCTTTTTATTCGTATGCTAAGCAGGCCGAAGATACCCTGAACCAGTCGAACATTGTTTCGGAAAAAAGTATAAACGATAAAGCTGAAATTAGAGTGGAGTTCCCAAGCAAAGACAAGTACGTGGTTTTACTGAGCAAGATAAACGAGAAATGGTTAATTGACGATATTTTTCCTATGTAATCAAGATTACCTGAAAGATTCAGAGTAACTGTAACGTCAAAATATTTTTCATACGAGGGTATTAAGAAGACGTTACACCACGGAATTTATTAATGATTTAATTTTTGCATTATTAACTTGTTTATCTTAGTTGGGTAAGTGCTATGAGCATTAAGCAATTTACATCTTCAGGAAATACCGTATGCGAAAAATAATTTCATTCATGCACATATCCCTTGACGGTTTTGTAGCAGGACCCAACGGGGAAATGAACTGGATCAAGGTTGATCAGGATATTTTTGACCACGTGGAACAGCGCATTAGCCGCACCGACACCGCCATGTACGGGCGAACCACTTTCGAGATGATGGAAAGCTACTGGCCTACCGCTGCCGATAAACCGGATGCCAGTAAACACGATATAGAGCACTCGAAATGGTATAAGAAAGTTCGCAAGGTTGTTATATCAAACACGTTGAGTGGTGAGGGTTTAACCAACACCACTGTTATAGCTAGCAACCTGGCAGAAAGAATAAACGATCTGAAAAAGCAGCCGGGCAGCGACATTGCACTCTTCGGCAGTCCCAGGGCAACCCACTCGCTTATGCAACTTGATTTGATTGACGGCTACTGGCTCTTCGTGAACCCTATTATTCTGGGACAGGGCGTACCGTTGTTTGCCAAGGTCAAAAACCACATCAACCTTAGTCTAATTGGTTCGCGTCCATTTAATTGCGGTGTAACCGAACTGGATTATGTTGTTAACCGGGACTAACGGTGCCTTGTAAGAAAAATTTATAAATAGGCTACATCTTTAAATCGGATGTTTAACAGGCAATTGCTTTTACCTCTCCACCACCAGTTTACCCACGGCACTCTGGCTGCCGCTGCTTAGCCTTACAAAATAAATACCTGTGGGTAGTGTGGCCACACGAATACGATAACTCCTTCCGTTTGCACGTCCATACCACACCTGCTGACCTATAGCGTTTGTAATACTCAGGTTTGTGTTTTCCATCGTTGTTTGCACGGCTACCCAATCAGAGCCCGGGTTCGGATAAATGCGGAACAAATTGTCATTCGAGTATTTATTAATGCCCACTTCCCTGATGTTATAACAGGCGCTTGTGTCCGTGCAACCATTTATTGTAACGATCAGCGCGTAGTGCCCGTTGGCTGTTGGCGTAAACGACTGGCTTGTGGCGCCCTGCACCACCAGCATACTGTCGCAGTTAAACCATTGATATGTGGCGTTGCCGGCATTTGAAGACAATGTGGCGCCCGAAACATAAAGTGAGGTGTCAACTGCAGCATCCACAAAAATGTGGCTCGTTACAATGCTGTCGCAGCCATTCGATGAAGTCAGTGCATCGGTATAGGTACCGCTTACACTGTAACTGTGATTCCCAATAAAATAGCTGCTGCCAGAGCAAATTGAAACATTTTGTACTGAGGCTACCGTAGGGTTTACCGCTACTGCCATACTTGCGGGAGCCGAAGCGCCACAGGAATTTATGGCCATGGCAAGCAAGGTGCCCGAAGTGCTACCTGCTTGCAGTGTTGCCGAGTTGGCCGAAGTTGTTACACTCCAACCCGCCGGCAGCGACCACGAATACGATATAGCGCCTGAAACAGGGAATACTCCAAACAGGCTTTTGGAACCCGCACACACCACGCTTGGCCCTGTAATGGCTGAAGGCGTCGCGGGTGTTGGTTTTATACTAACGGTAATGGCAGTGCATACTCCCGATCCGGTGCCTACACATCCTCCCTCACCTCTGACGTAATACGTGGTGGTTACGCTGGGACTAACGGAAATGGTTGTGCCGCTTCCGGCAAGTATTCCGCCGCACGAACCCGTGTACCACTTCCAGGCGGCGGCATCGTTCAGTGTTCCGGTGCCAGCGCTAAGCACTACAGGGGCATTTGCACAGGTAGGATTAACATTCACCGAGGCACTGCTTATCGTTGAAGACAAACAGGCATTTTTAACAATGGTGAACTGTTTATTAAAAGAGCTGATGACATTCCCGCTGAAAGTAAGTGCTCCGTTGGTGCCGGATGCAGCGGCATAAGCACTGTCAATAAGCTGCCAGGAACTGTTAAGAAATCCTCCTGTTGCCCTTGAATATAGCCTGAATTTATTTGGAGCCGAAGCTTCGGCAGGGGTGATGGTGCCAAAGCCACTCAGGCTGTAGTTTGTTAGAGTAGTAAACACCTGGTTCCCGTAATTATTAATGATCCAGTAGCGTTTTGATGCGTTGTTAAACGTGTTGTTCGGCGGCACCGAGTCGGGTGGAATGTTGAGCCGGGTAACGCACAGCTCCACATTTGGCAGCAGGGGTCCGGGAAAGGTGAGAGTCGTACCTTCGGCTGTAAATGTTTTTACACCATTGGTCACTATGCTCTGCCTCTCGCTGTTACCACTGCCAACCGGGGCACTCGAAAGTTGATGTACCGCGGTTCCCTTCAGGGTAGCGTGTACGCTGCCAGCCCGGTTGTAAACCGTTCCGCCAATTTCGTTGAACTGATAATAGGCCACGAGGCCGGCATCAATTACATTATGGTTCTTCGTGAGGTGCATTTGTTCCCGTATCTCGTTTTGCGACAAAGCACGGTTATAAATGCAAACCTCATCTATGAGCCCGGTCATCGTCCTTGAAGTATTGTCGCGGTCGTTTCCGATATTAAACGAGCCATTAAAATTTATTGGTGCGTTGGGAGAATTATTTACATAAGGTACTCCATTCATGTAAAGCGTGGCATAGCTTGATGTTGTTACGAGTGCCACATGTACCCATGTATTCATCGGAACTGTTGGTCCGCCTGCAAAATTATATGTAGCGGCAGCGTTATTGTAATGGTATCCCAGCTGATTATTGCTCCTGAAATCAAGTCCTGTGGCCCCACCGCTCCCGGTAAAGATAATACCCGCAAAGGAAGGCTGGGTAGAATTTATTTTTATCCATGCCGAAAGCGTTATGGAATTGGTAGTGCCTATGGCAAGCGATGCGTTGGTGCTTGCATAATTGCCACCGCCCAGTGCCTGCATATCATTTCCTGGAATAGTATCGGTGCTACAGCTTATTACCTGAATAAACCGGCTCAGCGTTTTGGTTGATACCGTGTTAAGCGCGTCTTTAATGGTAAGCGACATGGTATATGTACCGGTGGAAGTATAGGTTACGCCAACACTTTGTGTGTAAGCAACAGATGGCGAGCCTCCGGGAAAATTCCATGTATACGTGAGGGGACCGTTATTAACTCCCACCGAACCATCGGTGACCTGAACGGATGGATTTGAGCAGGTAATGGTAGTGTCTGAGTTAAAAATAATGTCAGCTGCGAAGGCTCTTAAATTGGCGAATCCACTTTCCCACATTCCTCTGCCATAAGTTGCATAACGGATACGTGACTGACTGGTTCCGTTATCGTACATCGAGAAACCGGTGGGGCTTTTTCGTGTGGGGAGCCCGGTGCTGTAATTGGTCCAGCTGGTTTGGCCGGCCTGTTTATAATACACAGCGTTGTTGGTGGCCACCATAACCAATTCCTGCGAGCCACCGTATTCTTCTGCAAGTATCCGGCGGTGATTTACATTCGGCAGATTGTATGTAACCGTCGCCCAGGT
>CALMNJ010000010.1 GCA_937868675.1 uncultured Bacteroidota bacterium
ATTATTAAATAGATTTTAAAATTTGCACAAAAAATAAAGATATAGTCATTAAAACAAAATATAAGACACCTAAATGGCTCATAAAACAACGTAAAACGCTGTAAAATAAACAAATACGTAGCTAACAGGAGCCGGGAACAACCCGGGTTAACCCTCAGGCGGCCTCTCTGTGCAGGATGGCGGAAATACGCCTGACCTGTGCCTTGCGATGACCCATACCATTGGGTTTTGAACCCTCCGACATGTTTAGCCAAACGGATTTTTGCCGGCCAATAGAAACCGGAGCCAACAAAATATATAAAACGGCTAAAATCACAATAAATGCCATGGCGGTCATAGTAAGCGCGGTTAAGTTGAACTCTTGAAGTAAAAAAAGCTTGATTTTGTGAAGTAAACCTGCCTGAGCAGCCTCAATAGTAAGGCAAAGTGTCAGGTTAAGCGTTATGATGGTTTTTATGGTACGCGAACTCATTTTGTTTTCACCCCTTTAATACACCTAACGAAACTGCACCCTGCATGGTTGGGAGGTATCAGTAAATTTTTCAAACAAAAAATGTTGTCCAAGTCTAAAAAACACCTATATTTGTGCCCGGAAAAATAAAATGATTGCGGATAGGGGACAAAAAGTCCCCTATTTTATTGAAGAAAATTTTGATCACAAAAGAACATATCGAACAGATTGCCACAAAGCATCTCATCGGAACAACGCTGTTTATTACTGGCATCAGGATTGGTGCAGGTAACAGCATAAGCGTGTTTATTGACGGCGATCAGGGCGTTGGCATTAATGACTGTGTTTCGCTAAGCCGGGCAATTGAATCTGCACTAGATCGTAACGCCGGCGATTTTTCGCTCGATGTAAGTTCTCATGGGGCCGCCACTCCGCTCACCATGCCAAGGCAATACCCCAGGCACCTGGGCCGCGATTTTGAAATAAAGCTGAACGACGGTTCAAGGGCCGAAGGCACACTTAAACACTGTGATGAAAATGGCCTGATGCTTGAATACAGTGTTCGCGAAAACAAACCACTTGGCAAAGGAAAAATTGCCGTAATCAAACAACAGCAAATAGCATATAATCAAATCAAAGAATCAAAAATCAAACTTAAATTTTAAAAAATTATTGCCATGGAAAGCGTTAATCTCATTGAATCGTTTTCAGAGTTTAAAGACATAAAAAACATTGACCGCGCTACTCTCATGAGCATCATCGAGGATGTTTTCAGGAGTATGCTCATTAAAAAGTTTGGGTCCGACAAAAACTTCGACATTATCGTGAACCCCGACAAGGGCGACGTTGAGATATACAAAAACCGCCGTATCGTTGACGATGAATTTGCCGAAGATTCTTTCGATTATGATGAGAACAGGCATATCAGCCTGAGCGATGCCCAAAAAATTGAACCTGATTTTGAGATCGGCGAAGACGTTTCGGAACCTGTAAGACTGGAAGAGTTTGGCCGCCGTGCGGTGCTTTCGGTTCGCCAAAATCTTGTGCAAAAGATTCTTGAGCTTGAAAAGAGTGAGATCTACAACAAATACAAGGAAAAAGTGGGCGATGTCATCACCGCAGAAGTGTATCAGGTGTGGAAGAAGGAAATTTTGTTACTGGACGACGAAGGAAATGAGCTGTTGCTTCCTAAAACCGAACAGATACCATCCGACTTTTTCAAGAAAGGCGATACGGTAAAGGCGGTGGTTTCGAAGGTGGAAATGAAAAATGGAACACCTTCCATCATTGTGTCACGCACCTCGCCCGTATTTCTTGAACGCCTTTTTGAAACTGAAGTACCCGAGATTTTTGACGGGCTCATCACTATTAAGCGCATTGTGCGCGAACCGGGCGAAAGGGCTAAAGTGGCCGTTGAGAGCTACGACGACAGGATTGATCCTGTAGGAGCCTGTGTGGGCATGAAGGGCTCACGAATCCACGGCATTGTACGTGAACTGAAGAACGAAAACATTGATGTAATTAACTTTACAAACAATTCAACACTGCTTATTCAGCGCGCGCTAAGCCCGGCTAAAATAACAACCATCAAGATTGACGAGGAAAACAAACGGGCAGAGGTGTTTCTGAAACCCGATCAGATTAGCCTCGCCATTGGAAAAGGCGGATTTAATATTAAATTAGCGGGGAAATTGACAGGCTACGAAATTGATGTATTCCGCGATACCGACCTGGATGTTGAAACAGAAGACGTTGACCTGGAAGAGTTTTCGGACGAAATTGAAGGAGAGATCATTGATAAGCTTAAGTCAATTGGTTGCGATACAGCCAAAGCTGTGCTCGAACTCAGTAATGCAGATCTGGCACGCAGGACCGGAATTGATGAAGAAACCATTAGTAGCGTGAAAGAAGTGCTGAGCGCCGAATTTGAAGATTAATAAAACCACGCCCTGAGGGCGAAAAATAAAAGAGGAGAGACGATTAACTATATGTCAGAAGGAGCTAAAACACTTAGGTTGAGCAAGGTGGCCAAGGAATTCAATCTTTCCGTAGGGAAGATAGTAGAGTTTCTTGTTGCTAAGGGCCATCCGCTCAAAAACGACCCCAACGGCAAGATAGGCGATGAGGAGTACAAACTTTTGCTTAAAGAATTCTCAAGTGATAAAAGCGCTAAGGAGGAAGCAGAAAGCGTAACCCAAACTACCAGTAAGCTGAAGCGGGAAACGATTATCCTCGACGATCTTAAACCAAAAAAACAGAAAGAGGATGATCAGGATGAAGTGGTAATAAAGGATCTTACGGCTGCCAAAGGCGAAGCCGCCGAAGCCGCTGAGCCGGCCAAACCGATAAAAAAGGCCGAGACGTCTGTTGAACCTGAAACAGTAAAACAGGAAGTTGAAAGCTTAGATGGGCCCAAAGTTCTTGGAAAAGTAAATCTGGATTCACTCAGCTCCAGAGGAAGACCAGATAAGAAAGCAAAGAAAGAACCTGAGAAGAAAGAAACGAAAGAAGAGCCTAAAGCAGAAGCACCGGTTGTAGAAAAGCCGGCAGCACCATTGGAAACACCAGTGGAAGAAGTGAAAGAGGAGTTTCTTGAAACCAAATACGAAAAACTGGAAGGCCCTAAAATTCTCGGAAAAGTAGAACTGCCTGTGGCACGCGAAAAAACGCCCTCGGCAAATAATGCCGGCGCTGCTGATAAGAAAAAACGCAAACGCATTCGCAAAGGCGGCCTTTCGGAAGAGGAAATCAAAAAAGTAGGGAAAGAACAGTCGGCTATTGCCCGCGAGCGAGCGCGAGAAAAATATGGTGAGCCACGTGGTAAAAAGCCAGGGCCAAACCAAAACAAACCCCGCCACGAGCTAACCGAAGAAGAAATTCAGGCACAGATAAAGGAAACCCTGGCCCGGCTTAGCGAAAAGGGCAACAAGTCAAAAACATCGAAGTACCGCCGCGAAAAACGCGAAGAAATACGGGACCGACTGGCCGAAAAAGCCGAAAAGATGGAGGCGGAAAAGAAAACGCTGACAGTGGCCGAATTTGTAAGCGCCAATCAATTGGCGCAGATGATGAACGTACCCGTTACACAAATTATCTCAACTTGCATGGCACTTGGACTGTTTGTGTCTATAAATCAGCGTCTTGATGCTGAAACCATTACTATTGTTGCAGAGGAGTTCGGCTACAAAGTAGAATTTGGAACTGCTGAAGATCTGGAGGCAATTACGGAAGAAGAAAAAGATTCACCCGAAGAACTTGAAACACGCCCTCCTATCGTAACCGTTATGGGGCATGTTGACCATGGTAAAACATCATTGCTCGACTTTGTACGAAAAGCCAATGTTGTGGCAGGTGAGGCCGGAGGCATTACGCAACACATTGGGGCATACAACGTGAAACTGCCAAACGGACGAAGCATTACGTTCCTTGATACCCCTGGTCACGAGGCTTTTACTGCCATGCGCGCGCGCGGAGCCAAAATAACAGATATTGCAATTATTGTGGTAGCTGCTGACGACAGCATTATGCCGCAAACCAAAGAGGCCATTAACCATGCTCAGGCTGCAGGTGTACCCATGATTTTTGCCATAAACAAAATTGACAAGCCGGGTGCCAATCCTGATAAAATACGCGAAGGACTTTCGCAGATGAACATTTTGGTGGAAGAATGGGGTGGAAAATTCCAGTGTCAGGAAGTATCTGCAAAAATGGGCAAGAACATTGATCTCTTGCTCGAAAAAGTATTACTAGAGGCGGAGATGATGGATCTGAAAGCGAATCCCCACAAACGTGCTGTTGGTAGTGTGATTGAAGCCAGTATGGAAGAGGGGCGCGGCTATGTGTCCACCATACTGGTTCAGTCAGGAACGCTTAAAATAGGTGATATTATGCTGGCCGGAAGTTTTAGCGGACGCGTACGCGCCATGTTTAACGAACGTGGGCAAAAGGTGGATCTGGCCGGACCTTCGCACCCTGTAAAGGTGCTCGGTTTAAGCGGTGCTCCTCAGGCGGGTGACAAATTCAACGTGTTGCGTGATGAACGTGAGGCACGTGAAATTGCCAACAAACGCATGCAACTGCAGCGTGAACAGGGCATACGCACCCACAAGCATATTACGCTTGACGAAATTGGAAGGCGTTTGGCCATAGGTGATTTCAAGGAATTAAATGTGATTGTAAAAGGTGATGTGGATGGATCGGTGGAAGCACTTTCGGATTCGTTGCTGAAACTTTCAACCGAAAAAGTTGCTATCAGCATTATCCATAAATCAGTGGGTGCCATCAGCGAAAGCGACGTATTACTTGCATCGGCGTCGAATGCCATCATTATCGGCTTCCAGGTTCGACCAACATCCAGTGCACGTAAACTTGCCGAAACAGAAGAAATTGACATCAGGCTCTATTCCATTATTTACGATGCTATCAACGAGATTAAGGCCGCGATGGAAGGCATGCTTGCCCCTGAGTTTGAAGAAAAGATTGTATGTAATATAGAGATACGCGAAGTGTTCAAAATAAGCCGTGTTGGTACCATTGCCGGATGCTACGTGCTGGATGGTAAAGTTACCCGTAACACAAAGGTGCGCGTGATACGTAATGGAATTGTAATTCATACCGGAGCACTTGGCTCACTGAAACGCTTTAAAGACGATGTGAAGGAAGTGGCCACCGGTTACGAGTGTGGATTAAACATTGAGGGCTTTGACGATATTGCCACAGGTGATATCATTGAAGGCTACGAAATGATAGAGGTAAAGGCAAAACTTTAAAAAAACAGTACAGGCCCCGAAAGGGGCTTTTTTTATTTGGTGAAATATATTGCGCTCATTATTCTGGCCTGCATTTTTCTCGGCTTCGTGTTACTATCTTTTTATTCCGGATAATGCATTGGCCAGGGCATAGCTTTTTATATCTCACTGGTCTTATGGGCTTGCTGCTCACAATGGTTGCGGCAATTATCGTTTGGCTGTACGGTCGCAGGCATAAAACAAAAACACAGGATTGAGAAGGTTTTTGAAGTTAAGCCAAATCAGCAAAGTAAGCTTCGGTTTTACGAAAGTACACCAAACCAATTACCAGAAAAAAAACAGAGCTGATGATGCTTATCAGGTCTTGGGTTAAATGCAACGTTTCGCCTGCAAAGCCTGCTCTGAAAAAATCGAGTGGTGCGGTCATGGGGTTAAGCATCATAAAACCTTTCAGATACATGTTGCCGGTGATATTTGCCGGATAAATAACCGGTGTAATGAATAGCAGGAACTGAACCAGAAATGGAATGATGTAACGAAAATCGCGATACTTTACATTCAGTGCAGCAAGCAGGCTGCCGGTGCCAAATGTGGCAATACACGTAAGTGTTACAGCGGCCGGAAAAAGAAAAACAGCAATGGTATTAAACGAAATGTGACGAAAAAAGCAATACGCAATAAAAACTACAAACGCCATCAGGAAATCGAAAAGCCCCACCAGTACAGATGAAAGCGGAATGATAAGCCGTGGAAAATAAATTTTTTTAATAATGTTGGCGTTGCTCACCATGCTGTTGCCCGCATTATTAAGTCCGGTCGAAAAAATGCCCCAGATGACAAGGCCGCTAAAGGCAAACACATCGTAAGGTAGATTAAGAGGAGAATAACTGCTGATGGCTTTAGCGAAAATGGTGGTAAAAAGCAGTGCCATAATGAGTGGCTGCAGCACTGCCCATAAAAAACCCAGCACCGTTTGTTTGTATTTTACTTTAATGTCGCGGAGTGAGAAAAAATAAAACAGTTCCCGGTATTCCCACAGCTCTCGTACACCCAAACGGATACGATTTTGGGGTTTTATTTCATATTCCATTCGAACAAAATTAGCAATTAATGACACAAAAGAAATTGCAATTGTGATTACTGGAGTGTATGGCCGTTGTTTAATAAAGTTGTTAATCTTTGATTTTAATTACTTCTTTACTATTTTAGCTTTAATTAACTCCATGTTCAACCATTAAAACGTAAACCAAAAACTATGAATCTAAACACAAACAATCAAAATTTTCCTCAATTGTTGCCTGCCCGGTTTGGCTTGTTACTGATTGCTTTATATTGCTTTCAGGTTTTGAACGCAAAACCGATAAACTTTCCTGAGTTTGGGGCCAGAGGAGCTAAAGAAAACTTTTTTTTAAAAAGTCAGCAGGTGTCCAATGTAAATAGGGCATCCATCTTGGTAAGAGAAGACAACGGAACTTACGGTGAGGGAATGAGCGCAGTTCTCAAGTCTCTGGCAATACCTGGCTGGGGCATGTACACAACCTGTAAGCAAAAAATTGGTATTGCCTTTTTTTTATTGGCGCCGCTTAGCTACGGATCAATAATTTCTGGTTTTGCTGCAAAGAAAAAATACAAAACGGCTTATCAGGACTACCAAAATGCAACCGATCAAACCGTAATGGATGAAAAGTATGATTTGGCCAACAACATGCGTGCGGCTTATGTAAACAGAATCGGGTTTGGAGTGTTTTGTTATTTATTTCAAACCGGCTTAACGGCCATTTGGGGAAGATATAACGACATTTACCGTGAAAGGGCAAAAAACTGGAAGGATAATGTTGCTTTTAACTGTTCGCCTTACTATGATATGTATTCAAAGTCACCGGCAATGAATACAACCCTACGGTACACTTTCGGCTCTGTTAAGAAATCAAAACCTTGGATCAACATTTAAAATTGAAACACATGAAAAAATATCTATCAAAAAAATTATACGTTAAGGCAGCAGCTGTTTTTGCTACTCTTTTTGCAGCAATCCTGATAATCTCCTGTGTTAAACCAGACCCCTTGGCAAGAAATAATCCTAAAGACAGCAAGGGAACAAATGCAACAAGCAGTAGTTCGAATCCAACAACAACCCCGACTCCGACAACGCCCGCTAAAACCTTTTCTTATGAGGTTAAAGTGGTTCTAGTAAAAGAAACGAAAGCTCAGGACACACTGTTAAATCCAGGAGAGTCGGCTTATTATAAGTTGACCTTTACAAACAAGGGCCCCGATGCGGGAGAATATCACGGGCTTTTCCGTATAAAAACAACATATACCAACAGTGGTATGACGTTTAATGACAACTATTTTACCTCGGCAACAAAAACACCTGATTTTTCTGGCGACGCACCAAATGGAGCAAGCTTTATGCCGGAGGCACAAGGGAGTCCGATAAGCGGTACACCATATACCTTTGAGGTAAAGAACAGCTCATCGAATCCGATTCCTGCCGGAACGACAATTACGTTTACTTGCGTTATGGGGGGTAGCACCAACGTTCCATACAATAATGTGTTTTTTACAGGGATTGTTCCTACGGCTTCTACCACGTGTGATGTTAAAACAGGCAATTGATATTTAAAACTTAAACTATTAAAAATGACTAAAAATAATTTAATATACGGGCTCATATCGTTATTTATTGTAGCCGGCAATTCTCTTTTTGCACAATTTTCAGGTAGAGACGGGGAAGACTTAAAGTCGTGTGACTGTAACAAACAATTAG
>CALMNJ010000011.1 GCA_937868675.1 uncultured Bacteroidota bacterium
AATGGCTGCATCAGTTCCAACACCGCCATTTCAAGCATCAGTGCATTAAGCTCGCCTTCCATCTCCATTTCAAACTACACAATCTGCAACGGACAAACCGTGACGCTCTCCCCCCTTGGTGCATCCAGCTATACTTTTTCCTCTGGCGCCGCAACACTTTCACCGGTATCCAACACACAGGTGCTTGTAATGGGCGCCAGCTCAGCGGGCTGCCTAAGCAGTAATCAGGCAACTTGCAACATTCAGGTCTTTCCGAATCCAACCGTTACAGCAAGCGGTGGAAGTATTTGTGCCGGAGGAACCTTTAACATACTTCCGTCGGGTGCGACCTCTTATACGATAAGTGGCGGTAGCTTTACAGTAAACCCATCTGTAACTAGTTCGTACACCGTCTCCGGTTCCAATTCTTCAGGCTGTATAAATACTGCGGCATCTACCGTGACTGTTTTCCCGAATCCCACTTTGAGTATTGTTGCCAACCGCACGCTGATGTGCATAGGAGAAAGCAACACCCTTTCGGCAAATGGTGCCACTACCTATACGTGGAATACGGGGAGTGCAAATCCATTGGTTACAACCCCTGTAAATACAGGCTTGCAGTCCTATACCGTAGTTGGAGCAGATCAAAATCAATGCGCGGGAACATCCGTTATCACCATTCAGGTTGACCAGTGCACGGAGCTGCAACCATCCGCAAAACATTCTCCTATCTATGTTTACCCCAATCCCAGCAACGGCAGGTTCGTTATCGTGTTTCACGGAGAAGGGAGCTGCCGGCTGTTTAATTCACTTGGACAGGTTTTGGATGTATTTCAATTCACAGCGGCCAATCATTTTGAAGTAAGCGTAAGCAACCTGGCTGCGGGCATCTATTATCTCGCCATTTATAATGGCGCCGACCCATTCATTCAGAAAGTCATGGTTAAATAATGTGTTTGCGTGCAAGGTTCAGATCAGAACATATTCACGTTCGTACCTATCCGGAATCATTGAAATAATAGTACCAAAATACCTACCTTAAGAGGATGAACGTGCGCAAAATACTGCTACTGTTAAGTTTGTTTTACTCTGTTTCGGCAAGTGCCGATTTCTCTGACAAAATTTCGGTTTATCTCAACGGCAGACTTGTTGCAACCATCATGGAAGGACACCAGGAGGACATCCGGATTGATTTTCACGCCGGCGACACGCTTACCCTTGATTGTGTTACGGATTGGGGAGGCCTCGAACGTGCAACGCTCGATATCCTCAGCAAGCAGGATTCCGTTGTGAAAAAACTGCCTCCCTGGCCCTACAGGCGGTTTAACGATCCGCATTCGGCGCATTTCATTTTACCATTGCCGAATACCGCTTCTGAAAGCGCACTCACGCTAACACTTAATTACCACCATGACGAGAACATAAAGCCCTGGTTTTTCGCCACAATCACCCTACACAAAATGGATTAAGTAGTTTGAAAACAATTTAGCAACGAAGCTCTATTTTTTCTTCCTCACGATTGTACGCGCCAGGGATGGAGTGGTATGTTGGAGCTCCTCCCGGTTTTTTAAGCCGGGAGAGCGACTAACGACAGCCCGGTGGCGGGGCTGGTTTGTTTTGAGCGCGGCCAGCCCCGACAGGTGCCCAAATAAATTTTAGCAATTGCACGACGGCTTTCTTCAAGGCTTTAATTTCACAGCTCCGAAATCAAGCGTTTCAGTTCGAGCAGAAATGGTCTCATTTCGGCAGGCACCTGCGAGGTATCCGTATCTATTTTAAAGATCCGCATTTTGGAGTTTTCCTTTAGCTCGATATAAAAGGAGCCCTGATCGCGGCAATCGGGGCAACCGAAGGTAGCCGAAGCTGAATTTTTTAAAACAGCCGGAAGCCCTGCGCGAAGCTGCTCAGCCATTTTAAATTTCTCATCCGAAAGCGCGTTGTATTTGAATTTCAACTTATCCGAACCATTTTCCATTTCATCAGCATAAAGGCTGTTTTTTTTGATCAGGAAAAAACGGGCGCAATCTGCCTCACATTGCGAAAACGACAAACCAAATATAAAATGGTCGCCGTTAAGCCTTATTTTGGTACAGGTGCTTACAAAAAAAGCGGCCAGAAGTATGAGCAAGGTTCTTTTCATGGTTTATACGAATTTACTACCTGCAATCCATACTCCTGCGTTTATTCCAGGATATTGATTCAACTTTACTCCTTGCTGAATTTTTGGATGCAGCGCCGGCTCCCGGTTCTGATCTCGATGACATAAATTCCCTGCTCCAGTCCGGCTACCTCTATTGCAGGAGTCATCAAACTACCGCACATAAGTGTATGGCCCAGAAGATCGCTTATCGTAAAATCAGCCGCTTTATTTTCCCAACCTTCCGGAAGTTGAATAGTTAATTGACTGTGAACTGGGTTCGGAAACACCTGAAGTCTTTGCTTCGGTGCAAAAGAAAGTACTCCCAAGGTGGGTTTGGGGCATGGATTATATTTTCCCACATTCCATATAGTTAAACTGTCGTTTACAACTTGGTGCGCTACCTGCCTTAAAAAAGAAGCTGTTGGTGTGGCCACTCCGGCAGTGTACGTATTATTTAATACACTTTTCTGAAACAGCATTTCGTAAAAAACGCAGGCTGTAAGATAAGATCCCTCCAGCGAAGGGTGGCTTTCGTCGGCCTGATATAGTTCTAACGAAGGGCTGTAGGAAATGGAACTTCGCCAGGCTTCTCCGGCGGGAGCCATAAGGCCCTGGCAGGTATCGGCAAATAGTTTATAGGATTGCTTTAACCGGTTTTGCATACCTGTGTAAGTGCATAAAGGCGGGTAAGACGCGCAATTGGAGGCGTCGCCGTTTTTTCTTCCCCAGGTTTCGTAAAAGGTGGTAATGGTGCACGAATCATTTTGTTTAATCACACTGTCAAGCTTTACGGCATAGGGCATGGTTTGTACATCC
>CALMNJ010000012.1 GCA_937868675.1 uncultured Bacteroidota bacterium
CCATAGCGTGTAATACCGAGAAACTAACTTTAGAATGCGATGCGTCAACTTTCCAGTTAACTTGTGCAAAAGAGGCCGACATCATGAATAGTGATGCAGCGGCGGTTGTAATAAATTTTTTCATAGCTGGTTTTTAAATTTGACACAAATGTATGTTATAACATTTAATGTTATAACATATTATTGTTAAATTATCTTTAAACCTTTAAAAATTAATTCATCAGGTGTACAATAAATGTAAGAGATATTAAAGGGGCACCTTGCCCTTAATAACACAGACTAAAATTGGTACAAACGGTTTTTTTATGCCTTACTAACCCTTTATTTTTGTATGCAGATGGAAGAGCTCATTAAAATTGAACACCTTCAAAAAGTGTATAAAATAGGCGATGAGGAAATTTTTGCCTTACGCGATGTGTCGCTCACCATTTACAAGAACGAGTATGTTGCTTTGATGGGCCCTTCGGGCAGCGGCAAATCTACGCTCATGAATATGCTCGGCTGCCTCGATTCGCCAACCTCCGGGGAATATACGCTTAACAAGCTGGCAGTGGCCAAAATGAGCGATAATCAGCTTGCCGAAGTACGCAACAAACAAATAGGCTTTGTGTTTCAAACATTTAATCTATTGCCGCGTTCAACTACCCTCGATAATGTGGCGCTTCCACTTGTTTATGCCGGTTATAAGGACGAAGAACGAAAAGCCAGAGCCAAGGCAGTACTCGAAAGTGTTGGGCTTGGTAACCGGATGTATCATAAACCAAACGAGCTGAGTGGTGGACAAAGGCAACGTGTAGCCATTGCACGCGCGCTGGTGAATGATCCGGCAATAATACTGGCCGACGAACCCACCGGTAACCTGGATAGCAAGACCTCGGTGGAGATCATGGGACTTTTTGAGGAAATCCATAAAAAGGGCAATACCGTAATACTTGTTACGCACGAGGAAGACATTGCCCTGCATGCGCACCGCATTGTTAGGCTTAAAGACGGCATGATTGAAAGCGATGCGCCCAATACTCAAATTACAACCTACCGCAACCGGATTGAAAATATGAGCGCCTGACTGTTTGCACTCAAAAAAAATAGCGCCTCTTTTTAGGGAGACGCTACTATAAGAACCAGGGGTTTTTGGGCTTGTCCTCAGCTCAATTGTCAATATATCTGTCCTTCAAACGATATTCGGCATTAATGATATGAAGGATGAAGTTTAACATGTTAAGCAAGCACATTTGTTGGTTGGGCGATGATATAAGTTTAAACTTTTCGGTGTTGGTGAGTTGAAGAGCCGATGCCACACTGAAAATATTGAGCCTGGAAACGGTATCGTAATCAATAATTTTATTTTGTACTGTGCTAAAATAGTTTACGGTAGCATCCTGCAGGTTGTTGAGCTGAACTTTTTGGTTGATGTTCATGTATTCAACCAAACCGGCCCCGTATAGTTTTGGACGCAGCACTTCCGAGAATTCAAGCATTCTGAACAGGTTAGTGCCCTCAACCAGAATATCCATTCCACCATTTTCATAGGTTTTTAATATCCGGTTAATCTTAACCTCGCAGCCAAAACGATGTACCTTTCCTCTCTCCATAAAGGGGATGCCAAACGAGGCATCATTATCAAGGCAGTCGTCAACCAACTGGCGGTAACGTTCTTCAAAAATGTATAGCTTGGTAGTTTCGCCTGGCAATAGTGCCAGGTTTAATGGAAACATGGGTATGGTAAGCTGTCTGGTTTTCATGGCACTTTGGTTTTTTGTTGCAAACACTGTACTGAACTTCAAAAGAAGCTTTTCGGAGATATTGGAGAGGTAGTTCAGCATCGCGTTCAATCATATATACGTTACACACCGGGTGCCAAGTTGGGTGTAAATACTTAAAAAGTCTTTGCAATGATTGAGGCAGCCATATTATGATTAAATGGGCTCTATGGCTGAGTAAATTTTAAGCGGTTGTTACTGGCTTATACCCAGTTTTTTGGCAATGGCAGCTGGTAAGGCCTTTTTGTGAATCATGATGCTTGTAGTTTTGTAAAGCATATAACTCTCGCTGGCATAAAAATAGCCACCGCATTGGTTTGATTCCTTACCCCAGCTGTTTTTTACGATGTAGTAGGTCGTGCCGTCCTGATCTTTTACCGTGCCGGTTACATGCATTCCATGGTCGTCCTGCGTTTCATAATTGTCGAAGGCTTTCTGGCGCAAATCCTGTGTAATGACGAGTTGTTTTTGCGGCTTTACCGAAAGGCTCTTTTTCTCCTCATCGGTCATTTGAGAAAAAGGTTTTTCAGGCACAATGGCCAGTCCGTCGGCCCTCATAAATCCTTTTTCGCTTACATCGGCGCCCCAGGCAAATGTAAAGCCGTTGTTAATGGCGCTGCTCATTACCTCCTGCAATTCATTAAGCGGCAGGTTGTAAACGGCCTGCCAGTTCCAGTTGTCGGGAATTTCAAGCACAAAAGGTTTGTAAAATGGATGGTGGGTAAAGGAGGTCAGGAATACGTAATCGTCCGGATTAAGGCCCATGGCCTCGCCGTATGATTTGGGAGTGTAGGTTTTACCATTATAATCGAACTTTTCGGGTACTTTTCCCAGGTATTCGTCGCACACAGCGTTAACTGCATTGTGCATGAAGTCAAAATCTATTTTTTGAGTCTCGTCAAGCGAGGCCGGTTTCAGGATATTTGTAAGGGTTGTTTCAAGCAATTTGTGATTATGTGGGGCGCCAGCATCTTTTTTACCGGTGTAAGCCTCTTCAGGCA
>CALMNJ010000013.1 GCA_937868675.1 uncultured Bacteroidota bacterium
TGTTTGTGGTCACATTGCTTATTCCATAGTCTTTCAACACTTTAACATGCCCCTCCAGAAATTTAAGACAAGTTTCTTTTTCATTAACTGCCTTAAATGCCCTGATCGTAACATTTAAACCTGCTTTATCTATCTCTTCTGTTTTCAACTTTACCCTTATGACGTGCCTTAATAAAATTGTTGTTACTCTGCTTACAAACAAATAATTGGTCCTTCACAAAACCCTAAAATATAATTTACGCTGTCGAAACCAAATGCCGTGCTATTGATTATAAAAAGTAAAGACTTTGCTCCACCGGCTTTCTCAAAGACCTGAACTCTGGATCACCACAGTTCGTCAATCTAAAAATAAACATTTCCTGTGAGTTTTTGCGACGACAAAATACCTTTTCAAAAGAAGGCCGCAACTGACTGAGAGCCTTAATGGTTTCAGGGTCAAGCCCCTCTCCTCCACCCTGAAGTAGTCGTGCATACATAAACAGGCAGGCGCTTACAGGGTGAAACGAAATTCCATTTAAATTTGCTTCTAGCCATATTTTTTCGAGCGCCCGACCAGCATTCAGGTAATGAGTTCTGCTTTTTCCGGTCAAACTCAAAACTCCCACTGCCCCGGCCCCATCTATCGCTTTTTTTGTAAGCCTTTTAAAGGCGCCGCCACCATTCCAGGCTTTTATAAGATTAATAACCTGCTTTTCTCTGGCAATATTAAACCCAGCTACTTCAGCATTTGTTAGATGCACGGTGCGTATATCAACTCCATCGCAGGTATCAACACTTTCTTTTTCTGTCCAGCGCATTTCGTTAACAAAATCACGATGTCCGGTTGAGTCCAGCAACCTTATTTTTTCCAGTTCACCCAGGAGGTCGCCAGCCATCCGTAGTTCGGCTTCATCAATTATAAAATTCAAATCAGCACCCTCAATTTCATGCGCCGCCTTTTGCATTTTTTCGAGCGCACGAGCGTCTATTTTAGTGCGCGGGGCAATGGTTCGGTTGGTAAGGCGATACTCAAGCACGCTGGCCCTTGGAACCGGCACAAGTTTGGAAGACTGAACTTTTGAAAAAGAAATAATTGCCACAAGACGGCTCTTATCCCCCTCTGGAAACAATAATATATGGCACTTTAGTCCCATTTCCGAAGCCTGGGTGTCGAGGTTTTCGAGAGCGGCACCTAGGGCAATAAGCGAGGCTGAACTGTTGTAATCAAGAAGCGAGGCCCCCGGCTTAAAGGCATTAAAAAGATAAAGCTGTTTACGATGATAAACCCATCGCCAGGGCTGAGAATTACCCCCTGATGGCGCCTGACAAGCTGCCTTAACGAGTTTTTTCACCTCCTGAGTTGCGAGGTCGAGCGCGTTAGCTGTATAGTTATTGCTTATTTTCCTAACCAGGTGTTTATAATCCGGCTCCGCCTCGGTAACCTTTGCTCTGACGAATTCGGATACCCTTGTGTTTTTGTTGCCGATTATTTCTTCTACGTCAACATAATATCGTCCCGACTCATTGAATTGATTGAGAAGGATTCTACGTCCAACATCCGCACTGATTCCTCCGCCCATAGTAACCGAAGAGGCTAGTTGTGGCCATGTATTAATGCTCTGTTCAATTTCGAGCATCGAAGCCTTGAGCCGGGTACTGGTTTTTTCTATACCAAGTACATCAAGCATATATGGTATTTTTTCCTCGGTTGTTTTAAGCTTTTTCAACTCATCTGTCTTAAGATGATCAACCAGTCCATGTAAAATACTTCGGTCCGGCTGCAGATCAAAGCGCTCTACATCCACCATACAACGATCGCTGGCCTCCATTATTACCGGTATTTGTAATTCACGCGCTTTGTAACGGCTTAGTATTTTAATATCAAACCCATCTGACTCTTCCACCAGTAAATCAAGTTTACCCCCCTGGGTAAAGAACTTATCCATGTTTTTTTCGGTTAACCCATCGGCAAAACATTTAACCTTTATGAAAGGGTCAATCTCGGCAATTTCGCGCGCAACCGAATACACTTTGTGGATATTAAGATTATGAACCCCGGTGCGTATTCGATTAAGGTTTGTCAGTTCCAGAACATCAAAATCAGCAAGACGAAGCTCACCGCCGATACGCTCCATAGCCATGGTAACCGAAACTGACTGACCCACCGAAAGGCCTACTATGCCAATTTTTTTTGCTGAAAGTTGATCGCGCTCATGCGGTGTTATTTTATAAATATTCCTGCTTGTGCGTACCTCAACAAATTCGTCCCTGTCCAGCAGGTGCACCAGGCGCTTGCTCCAGGGGTAGTATACCCAAACCCCATACTGATCGTGGCTGGTTTTACCAAAATGCCTTTGGATGGCCTCCTTTAGTTGCCTGCCTTCAAGTTTCAGTGTAGGGTTTCTGGTCTTTACCAATTCCTTTACCTGATCGTAAATTGTGTCGAAAACGAAAACGTTTTGTTGCCTGATTAATTTCAGGAACTTTTTTTTGTCGGTGCTTTTTTTAATCCTTAAAAAAACCGGTTTATAAATCTGGTTCAAAGTATCTGTTTTTTAAAAGATAAACGAAATAATTTATTTTGATATTGAATTACCTGTTCTTCTTGTTTTCTAAAAAAATTAACCTGTTAATAGAGTGTGTGTTCAGCCAAGAATGGTGGTAAAAATAAAATTATTATTTTTAAATCCGAACATGATTTATTTTTTGTAACTTTAAGTAATTGAAAGTGGGTTTTGATCTAACCAAACCAAGAATTGAAGTGTTATGAGTGAAGATGCCA
>CALMNJ010000014.1 GCA_937868675.1 uncultured Bacteroidota bacterium
ACCGTATTTAATCTCACAGATTTTTTCAGATTTGTAGTTTTTCCATTTATCCGGATAACCAATTTTGCGAATCAGCAAATCAAGTTTTTTGTTTGCGGCTACCTTTGCCTCAGCGCTCATCCAGTCGCGGGTAGCGAGTCGTTCGCGGTAAGCCGCCACCAGGTTATCAATGAGCTTATTAATTTTGACTTTCGCTTCGGCCGGGAAATATTTTTTTACGAATTCCTGCGAAACAATGTCGCCCATGGTGCCGTCCATTTCACCCTGAACCCTTTGCCAGCGGGGCTTCATTTTTTTGGCGCCACTCATTATTTTACCCCTGAAAGCAAAGTGAATTTTTTCAAACACAGACGTTGAAAGGTACGGTGCAGACTGCATCAAAAGTTGTGCTTTTGCATATAGTTTCAGCAGGTTAATGTCGTTGTTCTTAAGCAGCGTTTCGATGTTTTTCAGGTAATCGGTCATCCCAACAATCACCGTATCCGGCGTGGCCATGTTTCTGTTTTTGAAATAGCTGTTCCAATCAATGGACGGGGTGGTTTCAGAAAGTTTCACTTTTGGGTAAATATTATAGGTTTTCTCAAGGTCCCGCATTTCTTCGCGCGAGAGCGAGGCTTCTGCCATTTTCAGTTCAAATTGAAATACTTTTTCGGACGAGGAGGCTGCTTCAGCAGCATCGGAGCCAACCGCGGCGAACAACTGGGTGAGGTAATTTTTATATTCTTTCCTGATGTTTTCGAAACGGGGCGAAAGGTAATAGTCCCGGTCGCCAAGCCCATATCCACCCTGGCTTAAATAAAACCGGTTGCGCATGCTGTTTTTAAGATCAGGGGCCACGTAGGTATTAAACAGCAGGTTGATATTGATAAGATCGTACTCGCACTTAAGTTGTAAAAAACCTGCCAGGCTATTCACAGCATCCAGTTTTTGAAGCATGGGTTGAATTGGTTTAAAACCAAGTGCATCTGCTTTTGCCGTGTCCATGGCGGTAAGGTAAAAATCCCGCAATTTCTGCGCATCCGAGCCTCTTGCTGCCGTTTTGTTGGCAGAGGCCGCATCCAGAATGAGTTTAATTTTTTTGAGATTGTTCTCGTGAATTTCATTAAAGCTACCGTAGCGGGCATCGCTTTCGGGCAACACGAAATTTTTTTGCCATTTGCCATTGCAATACGAATAAAAATCATCGCGTGGATTCACACTTTGATCCATGTAGGATGCGTTGATGCCTGATTTCTGGGCGTTTGCATTTAAACAGAGAAGGGCAGCGGCTCCTGAGAGGAGTTTAAAGAAGGGACGGGATAGTTTAAAATTCATGGTTAAAAATAAGTGACCGAATATACTTAATTTACCTCAACAATGGCTTGCTCATCAATATATACAAGCAGGCATCTGCAGGTGGCCGCACCCATTGCCAGTGCGGCTTCCCTGTACTTTTCGATCTGGGTATGGTGCTGTTTATCCTGGCGACGACCGGTTTTGTAATCAATGATGACGGTTTTTCCGGCATCCACAATTACGCGGTCCGGACGAAGAATTTCTCCTTCCCGGGTAATGAGTTCTGACTCGCGTTTGATATTGATTCCTTCTTCAAAATAGTTTGCCAGCATGGGGTTGGTAATAAGGCCATGTATTTTTTCTTTCAGCGATGCCCGATCTCCGGGGAGTATAAGACCTTCCTGTATTCCATCGTCCAGCACGTCATCAAGGTCGGCGGTTGTTTTAATGCGCGACAGAAGGCTGTGCACAATAATCCCTTGTTTTCGGGCACTTTCGGCATCTTCGGTTTGCCTTTTCCAGGCCGCTTTTATTTTTACCACATTTTGGGCAGTTTGCAAACTGAGCGGTTCAAGAATAAAACTTTGCAAGGTTTCGGGGTGTTTCGATGTCACAGCTCCACGGCATTCTCCGGTTTCGAAAAAGTCGGGATTAGCTGCAGGATAACTGTTGGCAAACGCTCTCAGCCATTGGTTTACGGACCCAGAATTGCTTAAGGCCGGTGGCGGCGACAAAACATGTAAACGCTGAACCGCCCTTGTAAAGGCAACGTAAAGCAGGTTCATATTATCCAATTGCTGATCTTCCTGCTCCTGAGCAAGCTCGTTTGCGAAACCAATATCGG
>CALMNJ010000015.1 GCA_937868675.1 uncultured Bacteroidota bacterium
GTAGTGTTCCAGCTACGAGCTTCATCTATTGTGCCACTGAAAGGAAATAGCCATGAGGCAATCATTGCTCCAATACTTCCATTTAAACTACTTGAGCTTGCACTCTGTCCGGACGTTCTGAATACCTGTGTCCCATTTTTAACGCAAACGATTTCGTTGGCCGACCATGTAACTGCATAATGCTCCCAGGTATTGAGGTTGCAGGTAAATGTTGTTAATATATCTCTGCCTGCCCAAATATGAACGGCTCCGCCACCTGTAGCATCAACAAGTAATGCCCTGTCCCAGCCACCGTCATCATTGCCAATAATAGTCTGGTTGCCTGAACCACCAGTTCTATAAACCCATGCTTCAAAAGTCATTACCGGCAAAGTGGCAGGGTTAATATCAATGGTGTTAACCCTGTCGTCCACGCCATCAAAACTCAAGGCACTTCCAGGACTGGTGCTGGCGGTTATAACAAAGCTATAGGTTGGATTGGTACAATCGTTGCTGGCAATAGTAACGGTAGCCGTACTTACACCTGTATTGGTTGGAGTAAGGGTTATAACAAAACCTGTAGTGCCGGTTGTGATAGCGGTTGAGGGAGCTGTAGTTAGGCTAAATGCTCCGGCATTGGGCCCACTAAAAGTAATGCTTCCGATGTTAAGGGTGCTGGCTCCAGTATTAGTAATTGAGAAGGTACCGGAGGGGTTGGTACCAAAATCAGTATTGTTACTGGTGTTGGTTGTGGCACCAATAGGCACATTATTATTATTTCCTTTTAAGGAAATGGTAGGCTGAACAGTAATGGTAACAGCGGCTATGTTGGTGCTGGTACATCCTGCAGTGCTTGTTCCAACAACTGAATAGTTGGCCGTAACTGTAGGTGAGAAAGCCACACCATTGGTTGCGGTTCCATTCGATGCCGTCCAAGTGTATGTACTGGCGCCACTGCCATTCACGCTCACAGTGCTACCGAAGCATATAGACGAACTGGTAGATGATGCTGAAACTGTTGGTAAGGCGTTAACCGTGACGGTTATTGCGGCTATATTGGTGCTGGTACATCCTGCTGTACTTGTGCCTGTTACCGAGTAGTTTGCCGTGGTGGTGGGAGAGAAAACCAGGCCGTTAGTAGCAGTTCCGCTCGAAGCCACCCATGTATATGTGTTGGCACCGCTTCCGTTCACACTTACGGTATTACCAATACAAATAAAGGTATTGGTGGCTGTGGCAGTAACTGTTGGCAGTGCATTAACGGTGGCGTTAATTACAAAGCTATAAGTTGGATTCGCACAGTCGTTTGTAACGATATTAACCGTAGCGGTGCTGGTAATACTGGTTGTTCCGGGGCTGTAAGTAATCGGGAAAGTGGCACTTCCGCCGGCAGTTAAAGATGAAGGGTAGGTGCCAACAGTGAAGGCGCTGGAACCGGATACGATAATGGAATTCAGATAAAGCACATTTGTACCTGTATTTGAAACCGAGAAGGTTCGGCTGGTGACGGTTCCGTTCACGCACAAATTACCAAAGCTGGTGTTGTTTGAAACAGTAGGGGTAGAGCTGCCAGCAGGAATTGATACGCTATTACCAAAAGCCGCCAAAGTTACAGATGGTGCGGTGCTTGTAGTGAAGTTGCTCACAACTCCACCGCCGCTTATCCAGTTGGAGGTGCTGCCGCTTAAGGCCATGTTGGTAAGAGTTCCAGTGTTGGATCCTGCAGCATCGCTTAATGTATTGTAAGGAGCAAGTGAGTTTGTTCCGGATGGAATGCCCTGATTAAAGTGATAATTGGCAATAAGTCCAGTGGCCGTAGCAGGTATTTCACAGTTCATGTATTGCTGAATCTCGCATTGAGTACGCACCACATTCCAAAGTCTGGCCTCATCCATTTTGCCGGTAAGACCCGAAACAGTTGGGGTCGAAATGGAAGCACCCAAACTAAGATTGCCGCTTCCTGGATTCATTGTGCCACCGTTAACAGTGGTCATTCCATCCAGAATGCCGTTTAAATAAAGTTTAAAATAAATACCGTCATAAGTTAACGCCACATGGTACCAGGTATTCGTTACGGGACTTGTGGCTCCAACAACCACGTAGTTCGTACTTCCTATTTTAAGGTCACCCTGAAACTTACCTGAACTTGCAAGGAAATAAGATTCGTAAGCGCCCAAGCCGCTTCCATTTGAAGTTTCCTTAAAGAAGATGCGGCTGTTGCTGGCAAGTGTTGACAGATTCACCCAGGCCTCCCAGGTTCCAACCGTTATATCAAGGCTTGGGTCGGTGCCACAGCTAACAACGTCATTCACCCCATCAAAACTCAACGCGTCAGCCGGTGTGGTGCTTGCCGTAATAACAAAACTATAGGTTGGATTAGTACAGTCGTTGGTTTCAATGTTTACCGTGGCGGTACTTATGCCCGTATTGGTTGGGGTCAATGTAACAGCGAATCCTGTTGTGCCGGTTGTAATAGATGTTGCGGCTCCGGCGGTGACGCTGAATTGCGAGGCATTTGTTCCGGTGAAATAAATGCTGTTAATGTATAGAGTACCGCTGCCTGTATTGGTAAGCGAAAAAGTTTTGGTTGTACCAGTTCCAAAATCGGTATTGTTGCTTGTACTAGTTGATACGCCAACCGGAATATTGTTGTTGTTACCTTTAACAGTAAGGGTAACTGTAGGCGCCGCACTGGTTGTATATCCACTGGCCACTCCACCCGGACTAATCCAGTTTGATGTACTTCCGGTAAGTGCGAAATTGGTAAGCGTACCCGTATTACTTCCAGCTGCATCGGCCAGAGAGTTATAAGGCACAAACGTGTTTGTTCCGGCTGGAATGCCCTGATTAAAATGGTAGTTGGCAACCAGCCCACTTGCTGTGCTGGTAATTTCACAGTTCATAAACTGCTGAATCTGACATTGGGTTCTTACCGTATTCCAGATACGCACTTCATCCATTGAACCGGACAGTGAGGTTCCGTTGGGATTGAGTCCAATGAACACAGAATTGGTGTTAACCGGGAAAGAAATGGTGCCTGAACCGCTGGCAACCATCACGCCATCTACGAATAATTGAAGTGTTGTAACAGTACCCTTATTGTTCCAAGTGCCTGCCAGGTGATGCCAGCTGTTAGCGGCCAATCCTGTGGTGGCGAAACTGGATATGAAGAAGTTGTTAGATTGAGAGGTGCCGCCGTAACGGAAGTGGAATCCAACGGTACTATGAAGGCTTACGTAGAATGAATTGTTTGTTGGGAAATTTATGCCATTGCTAAAGATACCATCATCGTGCCCATCGGCCCAGTTGGCCTTTTTCACCCATGCCTCCCATGTGCCGCCTGAGTTATTTAAAGGTTGTGTTGCAACAACATAATCGTTTGAGCCATCAAAATTCAATGCGTCGGCCGGCGTGGTGCTGGCTGTTATCACAAAACTGTAGGTGGGGTTTGTGCAGTCGTTGGTCACTATATTTACCGTGGCTGTACTAATGCCGGTATTGCTTGGGGTAAGGGTTATTCCAATTCCTGTGGTGCCGTTTGTGACGGCTGTAGATGGAGTGGTAGTTAAGCTAAACTGCGTGGCATTTGTTCCAGTAAGGTAAACGCTATTAATGTATAAGGTGCCGCCGCCCGGGTTGGTTAAAGAGAATGTTTTGGACGTGCTGGTTCCGAAGTTGGTGTTATTGGCTGTACTGGTTGTTGCACCAACAGGAACGTTGTTGCCATTTCCACTAACCGACAGACTTGCCGTAACTGTGCCGGGAGTTGTGGAACCAGTATTTACACCACCTCCCGAAATCCAATTGGAGGAGCCTCCGGTGAGCGCAAGGTTTGTCAGTGTTCCATTGTTTCCATTTCCGCTGGCATCATTAAGTGTGTTATAGGGAACGAGGTTATTGGTTCCTGAAGGGATGCCCTGATTAAAGTGATAGTTGGCCACCAAACCACTTGCGGTACTGGTGATTTCGCAGTTCATGTATTGTTGGATCTGACATTGCGTCCGGCCCACATTCCATATCCGTACTTCATCCATACTGCCATTGAAAAACTCGGTACCTCCCGAGCAGCCAGTGGTACAGGTAACCCCTATTTTCATGTTAGGCGAGCCTGGAACCGAATGCCCACTCGGCAAATCGTACCCGGCCATAACCCCATCCACATAAATGGCCCTGATACTTCCGTCGTAAGTGGCAGCCACGTGGTGCCACGCGCCGTTGGTAAGCGTTGGGGCCGACACCGTCAAATCATTCGCCCACCAGTAATTGATCAATACCCCACCTACGCCAGTCCGGAGGGCATTTACCTGGTTTGCTGAGTTGTAGTTGCCCCAGCCCACAATGCCATAAGAACCTGAACCGTTTGGTTTTATCCAGGCCTCAATAGTGTAGGGTGAGTTTCCGGAAGGTATTGATGTACTGGTTCCTGTATTCACAAAGTCGTTGGTACCATCCAGATTTAATGCATCGGCAGGGGTAGTGCTTGCCGAGATGACAAAACTATAAGTAGGATTGGTACAATCGTTGGTAACAATGTTTACGGTGGCAGTGCTTATGCCTGTGTTGGTTGGAGTTAAAGTAATAACAAATCCAGTAGTACCAGTAGTGATGGCACTTGAAGCATTTGTTGTTAAACTAAACTGGGCAGCGTTGGTTCCTGTAAAATAAACTTTATTAATATAGAGTGTTCCACCACCTGGGTTGCTCAAAGAAAATGTTTTGGAAGAACTGGTTCCAAAATCGGTGTTATTTGCGGTGCTGGTTGTAACACCAACTGGCACGTTGTTTCCATTTCCTTTTACGGCAAGGCTTGCAAGCACACTGGCAGGCGTGGTAGAGCCGCTTGTTACTCCTCCGGGACTAATCCAGTTGGACGAGTTACCAGATAAGGCAAAATTGGTTAGTGCAGCGCTGTAGCTGCCTGTTGCATCAATAAGGCTGTTGTAAGTAGCATTTGAACCGGAAGGGATACCTTGATTAAAATGATAATTGGCGATGAGCCCGCTGGCAGTGGAGGTGATTTCACACTGCATGTATTGTTGAATCTGACATTGGGTACGAGCCACGTTCCAGACACGTACTTCATCCAGCGAACCGTTGAGGGGTCCGTTGAGCACATTCCGGTTACCACCAATTTCCAGTCTTTGATTAATAGACATGGAAGTTGGGGAGGTGCCGCCCAGCGTATAGGCCTGAGGAATGCCGTCCACATAGAGGTATAAATTACTTCCGTCGTAGGTTACAGCGGTATGATGCCAGTTTCCATCATTAAGGTTGGTGGTTATAGCGTTGTAAGAGGCCAGATTACCATTGCCTCTTAACTCAGCTCTTAAATAGCCGGTTGATGAGGATACCAATTGTACCCAATCGGTGCCAGATTCACTACACACAATGCCCATCCAGTCTGAAACTGAATTAAACTTCACCCAGGCTTCGTATGTAAAGTTAATTCCGTGCGTTATGTTGGCAGTAGTTTGAATATAGTCGTTTGTGCCATCAAAGTTTAAGGCGCTGGCAGGTGTGGTGCTGCCGGTTATAACAAAACTATAGGTAGGTATGCCACAATCGTTACTAACAATATTTACAGTTGCCGTACTCACACCGGTATTAGTTGGTGTCAGCGTAATGACAAATCCTGTTGTTCCCGAAGTAACTGCCGATGAGGGCAGCGTGGTAACGCTGAAGTTAGAGGCGTTGGTTCCGGAAAGGTAAATAGCTCCAATATTCAAAGTGCCACTTCCAGAATTGCTGATTGAAAATGTTTTACTTGTGACTGAAGACGTAAGTACGCCAAAGTCGGTGTTATTAGCGGTACTGGTGGTTGCGCCAACAGGAACGTTGTTGCCGTTGCCTTTTACTGAAAGGCTGGCGCTAACACTAGCTGGTGTTGTAGAACCGGTGGTTACACCCCCTGGACTCACCCAGTTTGATGCAGTTCCTGTTAAGGCAAAAGTTAAAAGGGTTCCTGTTTTACCATTTCCGGTTGCATCAGTTAAAGAGTTGTAAGGCAGAACCGAATTGCTACCGGAAGGAATGCCTTGGTTAAAATGATAATTGGCTATTAAACCTGAAGCCGTACTGGTTATTTCGCAGTTCATGTACTGTTGAATTTCACAGGCGGTTCGTGTAGTGTTCCAGATTCGTACTTCATCCACTTTTCCACCAAAGCGCCTATTACCACAGCAAGGCTCGGTATCACGGCCAATGCGTGAGGTGCCACTAAAGGTTTGTACCCCATGAATGGCAGTATTAACATAAGGCACCCCATTCAAATAAATGGTTGCACTGTTAGGCTCAATCACAAGTGCGGCGTGAAACCAAGTATTAACAGGGTAAACAGGACCACCCGTCCATCCGTAATAAGTATCCTGCCAGGTGTAACCCAGGCGTGTATTGTCTGATGAAGCAATATTTAAGCCCGCCGTAATACCGCAACTGCCACAGCCTCTATGATAAATTAGTCCTGCATTAGCTAACTGTGTGCCGTTAGCATAAAACCAGCCCTCCAGGGTTACGTTAGCTGTAGTAAAATTCATGGCAGGAAGCGAAACCTCGTCGGAGGTACCATCAAAGTTTAATGCTTCGGCCGGTGTTGTACTCGCTGTAACAACAAACGTATAGGTTGGGGTGTTGCAACTATTGCTCGGAATGTTAACAGTTGCCGTACTAATACCGGTGTTTGTTGGCGTTAATGTGATTACAAATCCCGTTGTTCCGGTCGTTACGGCCGTTGATGGCGCTGTGGTAACACTAAAACTCGACGCGTTGGTTCCGGTAAAGAAAATTGTTCCCAGTGTGAGCGTTCCTGCACCTGTATTGGTTATAGAAAAGGTTGAGGTGGTATTCGTGCCAAAGTCGGTATTGTTGCTGGTGCTGGTGGACGCACCCTGCGGCACGTTGTTGCCGTTCCCCTTGAGTGTAAGGGTTGGGAATACGGTTACAGTTGAAACCGGGGTGGACGTATTCGTACATCCTGCCGCGCTAGTTCCGTTTAACGAGTAGGTGGCGGTGACCGTGGGAGTGAACGGCGTTCCGCTTGTAACCGCAGCGCCGTTGGACGCTGTGAAGGTATAGGTATTGCCGCCGCTTCCGGTTAACGTTACCGGGCTGCCGTAACACAACGTAGTTGTGCTGGCAGAAATATTAAGCGTTGGGCGGGGATTTACGGTGAGGGCATAAGTTTCAGTGTCAATGCAGCCGAGCGCACTGGTACCTGTAACCGTATAGGTGGTAGAGCCTGATGGGCTCACATTGGTGGTTGCCGCAGTACCGCCACTGCTCCATACATAACTGCTTGCCCCGGATGCCGTAAATGTGACATTGTTTCCATTACAAATGGCTGTCGTTGGGGAAGCAATGCTAACCGTAGGCAGCGGATTTACAGTGATGAGCTGAGAGGCACTATTGGTGCTGGTACAACCCGCAGCACTTGTTCCGGATACAAAATAGGTACCGGATGTGGTAGGCGAAAAAGCAACGCCATTGGTAACGCCTCCCGTCCATGTGTAGGTGCTGGCGCCAGAACCATTAAGCGTTGTGCTGTTGCCTTTGCAAATTGTGGCAGCACTGGCACTTGCACCAACGGTGGGGAGTGGGTTTACCGTTATTACCTGTGTGTGCGAAACATAGCCAAAGGTGTAAGTGATCGTGTAGTTTGTAGAACTGGCTACAACCGGTGCAGTAAAAACACCACCAGACACTCCGGTGCCCGAAAACGTTCCTGGATTTCCATAGCCACCGGGTGTGCTGCCCACGTTGCCAGGAGTGGCAGATAAAGCCCTGGTTTGTCCGGAACACATGGCTGCTGATGAAGAGGTGAACACAATATTATCGTTTTGACGCAGATAAAGATTAATAGAGGACGCACCGCCTGCGGCACAATTATATTGTGTCACCTGAATGTACATGTAGTTGGTGAAGTTTGGAATGTAGCCGTCAACGGATGCCGCTGTCGTGCTGCAAAGCGGGCCATAGTCATCAGAGTAAAAAACAATGGAGGAGGCGCTTCCGTCCCAACCTGTGAGTTGAGTATCGATACTAGCACCGCAGGTACTTACGGCATAACTACCACCATTCAATACCGGAAAAGCAAAGTATTGGCCCGGACCAAAATTAGCCCAGGTGGCAAAGTTGGTGCCCGAGTTGGCCACACCAATACCGGCGTAGTAAGTTAAGTTACAGTTCTGCGAGCTAAGAATACCGTTGTAAAAAAATGCAATAAGTAATACGAGATTTGTAAGGCTTAAAAACCGTAGTTTTTTAATCATTTTATTTAACTGTTTTTCAGAATGATAATTTTTTGAATCCAGATACTGTTTGGTTAAACAGGTTAATAATTTAGTATTTACTTTATCTACCTAATTTTATATGTTAGAACATTAAATAAAAAAGTCAACTGCTTGCGTATTATTCAAATAAAAACGCCAAGCATTTGATGCCTAACTCCAATCCAACAATCAAATATACTAAAGAATATGAAGCGTTATTTAGTTTTTTTGTTCAAAATGGGTGGTCTTTTTGGTTGATAAACAGGTTTTTGGACGATTTTTTTACTCAAATTGTGGCAAAATATCCACGACAATGGTTAAAGGTAAAAAAATCCTTTTTAACAATTAAAGGAGTAGATTAATAATTCTGAAAGGGGAGGACGATAAAATAGAATGAAGCCATTATTTTGGATTTGCATTGGAAGCACTTAATACTAATTAAAAATAATAAACAATGCTATGGCAGCCACCCAAATTTCAAAATTTAATAACGTATCTGTTTCAAATTAACGGAAACGGAGTTGGTGATTGCGAATTTTTGAATACAAAGTGATAAGACGCGATTTTCTTTCGCGCCAAAAATTTAAAAAGTGAATTATTGGGAAATACAAAGCAGCCGCAAAGCCTTTTTGATTTGGCAGCTTATCGCCTGGCACCTATGTTTTAAACCAGGATTTTTTTCACCCATGAACTTTCGCCCCGCCGGGTAGCGGAATCCCTGATGGGAACCAAAAAACTTTGAGAAAGGTTGGTAGCCATGCCAAATGCCTCTTGTTTGCTGCGGGTTTCGTGTACAATGATACGGCGGTTTTTTTTGTAAACAAGGCTTACCTGGAAATAAGAAGTATTGTCAACATCGTTTTCATCAAATGTGCATGTTTCACACTTTGTAAAAAACTGACGGAAAACCAGCACATAATCAATAACAGGGAGGGGCCTGAATTCGCCCCATTTAAAAATACCAAACAAGCCCTCTTCTTCTTTAAAAAGCATTTTTTTGGTATCAATAATCGTTTTAAACTGACGCATCCAGTTACTAATACCCTTGCGCCTGCCATTTATTACCCCGCTGTTTTCCATCAGAAAATAAGCTGTTTTTACAATACCGTTTCTTCAAGTATTATTTCAGGTTCAAATAAAATTTCAGATTTAACCGAATTAGAGATCAAACAATTTGCTTCGGCTTTCTGAAGCACCCGCAGGGCTCTTTCTTTGTTTTGTCCGGTGGTAATTACAGTTGGCATTAACGTTACATGGGTAATCATGTATTTGCCATCCACCTGCGCCAGTTTGCCAAGTGCTTTACTTTTAAAGCTTGTAAACTCAAGCTTTGAGTTTTCGGCTATTGCCAAAAAAGTAGTCATTAAACAGCTGTTTACCGCGGCCACAAGCAAATGTTCGGGCGACCAAATACCCGGCATCCCTTTTGCGAACTCGGGGGGTGTAGCCACTTCTATTGTATTATTGAGCACTTCTGAACTCATAATTCCTTTGCGGTCGGCCAGCCAGTTTACTGACACGTCGTATGTATGTTCCATAATGAGATTGTTTTATAGTTTAATGGAGTAAATTATTCTTTGTTTTCCTTTTTGCGTGTCGAAATTCCAAAGGGCAGATAAAGCGGACAAAAACCAATCAGGCCGGTGAGCACGAATATCAACGCCAGTGCAAGCAGCACAATACCAAAGGTTCCCGAAATAACATTCGTAAAATAAAGTACAGCAATCAATGCAGCAGTGA
>CALMNJ010000016.1 GCA_937868675.1 uncultured Bacteroidota bacterium
CGATGCTCCCTTTATTATTAACTATTATATAGAAACGGCCGAATACCAGCCTGTAATTTTAAACTCGTTTGGTTCGTTTAAAAAAGAAAAAGCCGCGGCCGTTAATCCTATACTCGGTAGAATAGACATTACAAAACTGGGCACCGGCAATTACAACCTCGTGATCGTGGCGAAAGATCAGAACAACACTAAATTGCTCGAAAAAAAGTGCTTTTTTCAGCGCCTGAACGAGGCGATGGATATTACACGCATTCAGAAAAATGCCGTAAACATGGACATTTCGCAATACGTGGGCGCCTGCAACAACACCGATACCCTTAAAATGTTCGTAGAGTGCCTGTGGCCAATTGCCGATGGGATTGACAAGGAACGCATCATCAACTCCTCCCTTACCAGATCGCAGGACCTAATGAAAAAATTTATTGTGGACTTCTGGAAACGCCGTGCCGCCGATACCGCAAACCCCGTAAAATTATGGGCGCAATACTACCGTCAGGTACAAATTGCCATGGCACTTTTTAAATGCGGCAAACAGCCCGGATATTATACCGACCGCGGACGGGTATTTTTGCAATACGGTGCGCCTAATCAGCGCGCCCAGCAAACCATGGAGGTAAACACCTTCCCCTACGAAATCTGGCATTACTACCGCACCACCGATGCCGCCACCGGCATGTTTTTCAGTAACCGGAAATTTGTTTTTGCAAACAAAACCCTGGGCGATGATTGTTATAAGCTTGTGCACAGCGATATGCGCGGCGAGATCAACAACCCGCAATGGCAGTTCGAACTTACCCGGCGGAACAATAACGGGATTTCGAACCCGGACAACAACACCCCAAACGGTACCCAGCTTAATCAATTTAACGATATCTTTACCAGCCCCCGCTAGGGATCGTGTATGAGTGAAACAAAGCTGGCAGTTGTTGTACTGAACTATAACGGCAAACATTTTCTGGAAAAATTCCTGCACGGAATCATTTCGTTTTCGGGTGATAGCCAGATATACGTGGCCGACAACAAGAGTACTGACGACTCACTGGCGTTTTTGCGGACAAATTTTCCATCCGTACACATTATTGAAAACGAAGGCAACTATGGCTACGCTATGGGCTACAGCAAGGCGCTTTCAAAAATTAAAGCCGAGTATTTTGTGTTGCTCAACAGTGATGTGGAAGTAACACAAAACTGGACACAACCAATAATTGAATACATGGAGCGGGACAAACACATTGCAGCCTGCCAGCCCAAGATACTGGATTACAAGCACCGCAACCTGTTTGAGTACGCCGGCGCTTCGGGGGGCTTTATTGATACATACGGCTATCCGTTTTGCCGTGGACGGCTTTTTAATCATATTGAAACCGACAAGGGCCAATACAACAATGCCACCGAAATATTCTGGGCCAGCGGCGCCTGCCTGTTTGTGAGAGCCTCGGCATACTATGAGGCGGGTGGCCTTGACAACCGCTACTTTGCACACATGGAAGAAATAGACCTTTGCTGGCGGCTACGAAACTTTGGGAATAAAATAATGGTAGTGCCCGAATCGGTGGTGTATCACATTGGCGGAGGCACCCTCAATAAATACTCGCACCATAAAACATTTTTAAATTTCCGTAACAACCTTACCACACTCACCAAAAATCATCCACCGGGTTTTTTATTTTTAAAAATAATTTACCGGATGATGCTCGATGGCGTAGCTGCCTTTAAATTTCTATTTGACGGGCAACCACGGCACTTTATAGCGGTGATTCACGCACACTTTATTTATTATGCCTGGCTGCCCTATATTTTGGCCGAAAGACGCCGCCTGAGAAATTCGAAAGGTTTCAGATACACGCGCTCGGCTATTTACAAGGGCAATATTGTAAAGCAGCATTTCCTGCTTAAACGAAAAACCTATAGTGAACTTACCGAAGGATATTTTGAGAATTGACTTCCTGCTTTTTTGAAATGAACCAGAAGCCGGCAAAGGTGAAGAGCCCGTTGATAAGAATAAGTTCGGTTCCGATTTTATAGCCATTAAAAAGTGCTTTCGAAAGGGCGTTGAGCCCTAGTTCCATGTGTAATTTTTTCTCGTACCATTCAGGGCTGCAACTTATGTCGAGCAATAGAGCCATTAATGGCGCAATAATGCATACGGCCCATACGTAGCGGCTGTTAATACTGCGCCGGGTAAGGATACCAAACGAAAACAGTCCCAGCAAAGGCCCGTAGGTGATACTGGCAAACTTCAGTATAAAATCAATGATCAGTTTGTCGTTAATGGCTTTAAAAACAAGTACCAGAATAAAAAACACCAGCGCAAAGCTGAAATGAACTTTGAGGCGGGTTCGTTTTTTGGATCGCTCGTCGCCCGGGCGCTGATTCAGGTTAAGAATATCAATACAATAGCTGGACGTTATGGAGGTAATAGCCCCGTCAACACTCGGAAACAGTGCTGAAATAAGGGCAATGATGAAGATAATTCCAATAATACCGCTGAACTCGGCACCAAGGGCAATGGTGGGGAAAAGATCATCAGGAGGAACCTGAATGTGATACTTCGACGCATAAAGATAAAGCACTCCGCCAAGAAAAAGAAAGAGGAAGTTAACAAGCACCAGAACAAACGAAAACGAAAGGATGTTTTTCTGCGAATCTTTAATGGTTTTTACACTGATGTTCTTCTGCATCATTTCCTGATCGAGGCCGGTCATGGCTATAGCGATAAAAGCGCCGCCGAGCAAATGTTTCAGAAAAAAGGTATTGGATTTAATGTCGGTATTAAAAATGCGTGTGTACCCGTTTTCATGCATAAGCGAAAGTGCCTGGGAAAAATTCAGGTCCATGACTTTTAAGATTACCAGAATACAAACCACAAGGCCGGTAAGCATGCCGGTTGTTTGCAAGGTGTCGGTGTAAATAATAGTTTTTACCCCGCCTTCAAAGGTGTATAGAAGTATTAGCACCAAAATCACAAATGCGGTGAGCTCGAATGCAATGCCAAGGCGATCGAAAATAAAAATCTGCAGCACGCTGATAACAAGGTAGAGGCGTGCGGTGGCGCCCACCAGCCGCGATAAGATAAAAAATGAGGCCCCGGCTTTATGTGCGTTTACCCCGAATCGTTTTTCGAGGTAGGTGTAAATAGACGTAACATTAAGCCTGTAATACAATGGAATGAGGACAAAGGCAATAACAAAATAGCCGATAAGATACCCCAGCACCACCTGAAAATAATAAAAGTGGCCAGCACCCACACCGCCCGGTACGCTTACAAACGTAACGCCGCTGAGGCTGGTGCCAATCATGCCAAAGGCTACCAGCATCCAGTTGCTGTTCTTATTGCCGATAAAAAACGATTCGTTGTTTGAATTTCGGCCCGTAATCCATGCCACTACCAGCAGCAGAATAAAATAAGAGGCAACGAATATGAATAATAATGCGGGCGACACGTTTATAATATAGTACGTTGCAAAGTTTTGAGTTTTGGTTTTTAAAATGCGTTAAACCCTGACGAGTTCTAAACAATCGGGGAGTGAATAATTTTAGTGCTTACAATGAGTAAATTGACTGTATCTGCAGCCGAAATTTGCGCCAGGGATTGCAGCGGAAAGCCCGCATCACGCTGTGGCGTGAGAGGACTTGCAGCGAAAAGCCCGCCCGGGCGCCCAAAAAATAAAGCGGAAGAATGCCAGAAAGGAACGGGTAACAGCAAAATAATTAAATATCTTTGAGGGCTTTGGAATTCAGCTCTAAAATAGTGGAACAGGCCGTAGATGCCTTTGCACAGCTGCCCGGCGTAGGTAAAAAAACCGCGTTGCGTTATGTATTGCACGTTATAAAACAGGATAAACAACAGGTCGAACAGTTAGCTAAACTTATATCGCAACTAAAAACCGATCTTAAATTTTGTAACCGCTGCCA
>CALMNJ010000017.1 GCA_937868675.1 uncultured Bacteroidota bacterium
CAGTTGAGTTCCAAGTATTATTTTATCTCGTAGTTCAGAATATGGATGATCGTTACCCATTAGAATTTGCATATCAAATTTCGGAATTAATCAAGTTAAAGTGAAGCTGATTACTACCTCAGTATTTTGGTTCTTACATGTTATCAAAACCTTTAAAAATCTTCTTAGAAAATTAAACTTTTGGAGTACGGAAATGTGTTAAAATGCTATAAAATGTAACTTTTGGAGGCGGGAAAAACCCCCGAAAAGCCTGTAAACACTTGTGCCCACGGGGAGTTAAATTCTCCCAGCGGGCACAACCCCTTAAACTAATATTTTAAGGGGTTTTTTATTGGCGGTTGTGCCGCCGCGCTGCATTTTGTCTATTTTAGTCCCACAATTACACCTTATGAATAAAATTTCCATAATTACTGCTATTGCGCTGTGCACTCTTAACGTTGCCGTTTCGCAAAATAAACCATTAAGCATACAGGAAGCTGTACTTAAAGGCCGTACCGACCTGGCACCGCGACGCCTGCAAAACCTGGGCTTTGTTCCCGACAGTAAAAAAATATCGTACACCGATAAAACGGTACTTAATGTAATTAATGCCGAAACCGGTAAGCCTGAATGGAGCCTTAACACCGTTCAACTTAATAAAGCTTTGAGCGCTGGTGGAAACGACACCATTGCAAGCCTCTCTGGATTCCGCTGGAAAAGCGGCAGCGAATTCTGGTTTACCAGCAAAAAAGGAGAATGGCTTTATAGCACCGTTAGCAAATCAGTAAGTAAGTCCGACCGTAAACAAAGCGATGCCAGTCTCGAGAATCTCGAAGAGTTTAAAGAAGGCGAAGTGTATGCATACGTAAAAGACAACAACGTATTTGTTTATGCCAATGGCAAAACCGCACAGGCAAGTTACGATGGCAGTTACGAAATTGTGAACGGCAAAAGTGTTCACCGCGACGAGTTTGGAATTCACAAAGGTCTTTACTGGAGTCCCAATGGTGCTATGCTGGCATGGTATCGCATGGATCAAAAGGATGTAACCGATTATCCTATTATTGACTGGAGCACTTACCCTGCACAAAATAAAAACATCAAATACCCCATGGCCGGTAACAAAAGCCATTATGTTACGCTACGCATATTCAATGTGGCCAGTGGTGCAGTTGTAAACGTAAAAACCTCGGGCCCGCTCGATCAGTACCTGACCAATATTGCCTGGAGCCCCGATGAGAAAAAGATTTATATCGCCATTGTAAACCGCGAGCAAAATCACATGTGGCTCAACGAGTACGACGCAACCACAGGCGATTTTGTAAAAACGCTTTTTGAGGAAAGCGACGCCCGTTACATTGAGCCGCTAAATCCCATGCTGTTTGTAAAAAACAACCCCACACAATTTATCTGGCAAAGCCGCCGCGATGGTTACAATCACTTTTATTTGTATGGCACCGACGGCAAGCTGATAAAACAGCTTACAAAAGGCAACTGGGAAGTAAAAGCCGAAAATGGTTTTGATGAAAAAGGCGAGCATCTGTTTTTTACCGCCAACGAGCAAAGCCCGGTAAATCAGGACCTATACACGATAAATATAAAAAGCGGTAAAATGAAACGGCTTACCGAGGGCAATGGATTTCATAACGCTGTTGTGAGTAAAAAAGGCGACTATGTCATTGATGCCTTTTCGTCCTGTTACACACCCGGTGAATACCGCGTGGTAAACACAACAAGCGGCAAATCTCAACTTTTTTATAAAGCCGAAAATCCCATAAAAGAATATAAAACCGGTAGCTGGCGGCTGTTTACCATTAAAAATAATGCCGGTCAGGATCTTTGGTGCCGCCTGTTCAGGCCGGTTGATTTCGACAGCACAAAAAAATATCCGGTGCTGGTTTATTTATACAACGGACCTCATTCGCAGCTGGTAACCAATCGCTGGATGGCCGGCGGAGAGCTGTGGTACCAGTATATGGCACAAAAAGGATTTATTGTTTTTACGCTGGATGGACGCGGCACTTCTTATCGCGGAAAAGAGTTTGAACAAGCCATTCACCGCCAATTGGGAACCGTTGAAATGGAAGACCAGCTTAAAGGGGTGGAGTATTTAAAATCCTTACCGTATGTGGATGCCTCACGCCTTGGTGTACATGGCTGGAGTTTCGGGGGTTTCATGACTACCTCGCTCATGACCCGTAATCCAGGCATATTTAAAGTGGGTGCGTGTGGTGGCCCGGTAATTGACTGGAGTTATTACGAAATTATGTATGGCGAGCGTTACATGGATACCCCCCAGGAAAACAAAGAGGGGTATGACAAAAATAATCTGCTGAATTATGTTGACAAACTAAAAGGCAGGCTGCTCATGATTCATGGTGCCCAGGACCCCGTGGTGGTTTGGCAGCACAGCATCCTGTATCAGAAAAAAGCGGTTGACAAAGGTGTGCAGTTGGATTATTATGTGTACCCAGGCCACGAGCACAATGTGCTTGGCAAAGACAGAGCACATTTAATGGAAAAAATCTGCAATTACTTTATAGATAATCTCTGATAATGGCTACAGCGCCATCCGGGCCTGATTGATCACCAGGTTTCAAAATCGCGCGGGGTAACCGCCCTTTCTTTTTTACATAGTGTTGTGCTTGCCGCAACCTGTACTTCGTTCATGTAAATGCCTCCGTCATGGTTTTTCAGCCTGTTGGTTGGAATGTAAACAAGTCTTGTGTTTACATACTTGTTCTTAAAGCCCGCACTCATAAAATAGTTGTGATCCTCCATAAAGCCTGCGCCTATTGTGAAATGCTTAAAGATTTTTATATCGAGCGCAAGCTGGAAGCTTTGGACAGGCGGCCAGTAATTAACATAATAGTAGTTGCCAAAAAGCGCCGATAAATTAAATCCGAAAGCTTCGCCAATTTTTACGTTTTGTGATACGTAAGTTCTAATCAGGCTCTTCGCATACGCACTGGTACCCTTCACATTGTTACTGTAAACAAAAGCCGAGGCGCCGTAAAAACCGGCATAAAGCCCTCTGTAGCTCAGTAAAAGTCCCGCCCCGGCTCTGCCGTAATAGTAGTTTACGGGCGGCGATGCAACGCCCCAGTAATTTGTCCAATAAAAATAGTTGTTGTAATAATCCACCTTTACTGAAGGAACCAGCTTCAATTCGTTCTTAAAAAAGCCAATATGCTGCGCGTACACCGCCGATACGTTTTGGTTGAAAGTATTCTGCGGCCCGTTGCTGATGTTATAGCTCAGCCCTAGTCCGCCTTTGATTTTGTTCAAATAGGTGTCGGCGCTAAAGTAGCCATTGTATAACGTGTAGGTGCCCGGTCCCACATTACTCATGTCAATACCGCTTCCCGCCGCCTGAAGCCTGAGCCCTCCGCTGCTGCCCGCAAATGAGGGATTAATGTTGAGAAGGTTTAGCGAAGGAACAGCATATACTTTTTCCTGTGCCTGCCCAACCAGGCCGGGTATTAACACTAAAAACAAGATTAATGCTTTCATGATTATTACCGCCAGAATAAATTCATTTGTGAGATAACATGGCCCTCAATATTTTCTTACCTATCCTCCGCGTTTTGCGTTTGGTGGTTTTTGGTAACTGTATATGTCAATCCAAGTTCGGCAAACGGGCTGCCGGCAATAACACTATAATTTCTTCCATAACATAATTGCAGCGAAACACGTTTGGCTTTGTACCCCATGAAAACAAATGGTGTAACCGTAGATCTGTATCCCAAACCAAGCATAAACCGCTGTGCGTTTGTTAATGTTATGGCCCCCTGCCCGAACCAGTAACCGTTCTGGTAATTTACCAGGCCTGAAATATTCACGATTGTCCATACAGACATGGCAAAATTATGGGAGGCGTGAGCAGTGAGTTTGAGTGGTAGTCTGCTTGTTCCAAGCAGCCCGATATCGGGCTGTGTAATATGGCTGGCAACCACCCCTGCATTAAAATTTTTATTTCTTATCATTAGTCCGGTTGTTGCATCAACATTCCTTTTTATGGGGCCGGGAATCGCAGTGCCGTTGTTCCATCGGGTGTTGTAGCGTGAATTTATTACCCCATCAAACGAAATTGCGCTGATGTCGAGTCTTAACTGAAGGTATGATATCTGTATGGACGGTATGAGTTCAAGGCCCTGATTGCCCAGTTTAATAGGCCGGGCATACGTTAACGAAGCGGTTTGGGTTTTTAGCAGCCCGTGGTTTTGATCGTCTGTCATAACACTAAGCGCCAGCCCCGCGCGCATTGGCTTAATGTAACCATCAACCGCTGCATAATACGTAACATACCGGCCCGACAGATTTGGGTTTTCATTTCTGTAATTAAGCTGCCCCCTCAAACTTCCGTTGCTTCCGGCAAACGAAGGGTTCAGGTATATTAAGGATTGGTTAGGGTTTGTCAGGAACACATCCTGGGCTTTGGCTCCGAAGGCTAATACAGCAAGAACAGCCAGGTGTTTAAGATTTTTAGTCATGGGCCCTCTTTTAACTAAGTTAACTGAATTTTCCCAAAGAAGATACACCGCATTTGTTAAAACATGTCCTGTACTCGCGCGAAGTATTGAACCGGGCACACTTCCTCTAACCACACATGGCAGCTTTGTAATCAGGGATTACCACTGCAGAAGTTTATGTTATATACCCATCAGCGCCTCAATTTCTTCGGCCTCAATCGGGATATTTTTCATCAGATCCATTTGCCCGTTGGTTGTAATCAGCACATTGTTCTCGAGCCGGATACCCAGATTTTCTTCGGGTATATAAATACCGGGCTCCACCGTAAACACCATCCCGGCCTGCATGGGTTCATGAAAAAATCCTACGTCATGCACATCAAGCCCAAGAAAATGGCTTGTGCCATGCATAAAGTATTTTTTATACGCCGGCCAGGCAGGGTTTTGATTTTTTACCTCCTCACTTTTCAGAAGCCCAAGTTGCAAGAGGGCTTCGGTCATCATGTTGCCCACCGCCTTGTTGTATTTATCAAAGGTTTGTCCGGGCACCAGCAGCCTGGTTGCTTCATTTTTAATTTTAAGTACGGCATTATACACATCCCTTTGGCGTTTGGTAAACTTGCCGCTCACAGGCAAACACCTGGTAAGATCGCTGGCATAGTTGGCATATTCGGCCGCCACATCCAGTAAAATAATATCCCCCTCTTTACACTGTTTATTGTTTTCAACGTAGTGCAACACGCACGAGCTGCCCCCGCTGGCAATAATAGGCCCGTAAGCAAAGCCCTGCGAACGATTACGCACAAATTCATGAATAAGCTCGGCTTCAATTTCGTATTCCCAAACGCCTGGTTTAATAAATTTAAGCAGTCGCCTGAATCCCATTTCGGTTATATCACAGGCTTTTTGTATGAGGTCAATCTCGTAAGTGCTCTTAATTGAACGGATATGATGCAGAATCGGGGCGCTGCGTTCATAATGATGCAACGGGAAACGCGTCATAATCTGCTTATTAAAACGGTCCTGAGCAGTTTCTGCATCAATATACCTTCTTGTATGCTCATTGCTGTTAAGGTATATATGTTCGGCCTGCATAAAAAACGGTTTCATGACCTTGTCGAATTCATGATGCCAGTATATATGCTCAACGCCGCTCACGGCAGCAGCTTCCGCTTTATTGAGTTTGGCCCCTTCCCATATTGCGATTAGCTCGCTTGTTTCTTTCACAAACAAAATTTCTTTGTGCCGGTTATCTTTCACGTCCGGAAACAAAACCAGAATTGTATCTTCCTGATCAATGCCACTCAGGTAAAACACGTCGCTGTTTTGCCTGAATCCCATGGCCCCGTCGGCGTTCGTGGGCATAATGTCGTTACTCACAAAAACAGCCATGGCGTTTGGCTTCATCCGGTTGCGGAACTTGATGCGGTTTTCAATAAAAAGGGCGTTGTCTATGCGATCGTATTTCATGTTCAGTTTTTTGAGGAATCTAAAGTAGCTAATACCTGAATTATTAGCAATTAATAAGGGGAAACCAGATCATGATTATACACCGCCACTTTGTTTGCCATCAGGAGCTTCATTAATCTTTCCTCTTCGCTGCTACTGGAGAAAAAGGTTTCCTCATAAAAATAGCCGTTGTGTGAATTATAGTAGGTAAACTCCCACTCTGTATATTCACCCATCCTTATTTTTTTAGCGCTGATAAGCATAGACGAAGAAAGTTCAATATTGGGCCGCGTTTTAAAAAACAAAAGTCCGCGTTCAATCATCAGTTTGCTTCCACTTATTTTGAACCGCTTGAAGTAAAAATCAAGCCTCATATAAACAAGCAAAATAAGGGTCAGTAATCCAATGGTTGGGCCGCTTAATGGTCCGGCAAGCACCAGGGTGTATA
>CALMNJ010000018.1 GCA_937868675.1 uncultured Bacteroidota bacterium
TTGGTGCCATTGGCATTACTTAAACCCGCAACCACCACGTGCAAGGTGGACGTTTCCGTATTGGCTATGTTTGAAATATAGTTTCCTGAAACGGTACACGTGGTGCCGGTTGCCAATAAGATACCTACAGCACCTACTTGTCCGGTTGTAACTGCTACGTTACTGCTGTTTGTCGTTAAATTCGTTATGGTGTTGTTTGCAATCGAGTAAATGCCGGTGGCGGAAGAAGATGCAGTGGCAATGCCGCGAATAAAACATCCGGTTCCTGTACCATAACTGCTGATATTCTGAATAAAATTATTGCTTACAACAACATTGGTAAACGTCACGGCAGATGGCATGTGAATTCCAACCGCAAAGGAGTTTCCGGTGGTAAGCGTGGAGGTACCGGCCCTGCAATTATCTGTCGTGCCGTTTCCGATGGTATTGCTGGTAATGCTTAGCCCGGTAGCAAGACCCGAAATGTTTATACCATTAAAGTTTCCTGCAACTGCAGCTGTATTGCCCGTTGAAAGACATGCGCCAACAAAATTACCCTGGATATTAATTGTGCCGGTTGATGTGGAATTAATACCGACTACCAAGCCCCCTGTAGTAGTTGGATAACCACTTATTGAGCCAACACCCGTTGTTGCGCCAATAAGGTTATTGTTAACTGAAACATTACCTCCGGTAATGTTTATCCCGCAAATTATTCCATACGTGGTAGTGGCCCCGCTTGAAGTGGACAGGGTGATGGCAGCAATGGTGTTATTTTGAACTGAAGAAGCGGTAAGGGTGCCAACACTCAGTTCAATGCCAACAAAACGAGTGGCAATGGTGCCTCCCATGGTCATTGTGCCCGTTGATGCCGCAGAGGAGTAGCCAATGGTGTTGCCTGTTACGGTATAGTTGTTACCCGATGTTACCAGAATAGCTTTATGTGTGTTGGCGGTTGTATAGGTAAATGCACTGGTTAAATACAGTTTGTTTCCACTGATAAGCCAGTTAGTGTTATTACTTGAAATATTTAAGCCAGTAGTGGCAAGTGCCGGGCTAAAAAAGTTGTAAACATTACAGTTAAGTATATTGTTGTTTTTGTTTTCAAAACTAAGTGTGCCCACCGAATAAAGTGCATTTACAGGATAATTGGTGCCTGCTTGCCCTATGTTACATGAGGACACCGTATTGCTATTATTACCAACTGATGTTGCTGTTGAAAAGGTGATAGTGCCAAGGCCAGTGGCGTTTGACGAACCCAATACAGAACATTGAGTGATGGTGTTCAACGTAGCGTCGTTAATGAACCTTATGGTTGACGTGTTGGCTGTACCATTATCAAGATTAGAAAAAACCAGTGCATTTTGACCAAGGATACTAACGTTATCTGCCCCATTCAAATCAACAAGTGGGCCGGCAATGGTTCCCGATACGGTGTAACTGCCTCCGGAAGGACTAATGGTAAGGCTTGTCCATGCGCCTGCGTTAAGAACAGCCGAAACCGTTTCGGTAGTGCTGGCCAGAATTTGTACACTTATATTAGCCGACGTTTGGGCGCCGCCGTTAATGGCGGTAAACGCTGCAGCAAGATTTGGGTAAGAACCGTTGCCGCTCAATGCGCCTGAAACGGCAACGTTTTGTGAGCTCAGCTTGTTGGAAAAAAACAGGGCAGAGGCAAACAACAAATAAGTTGAGATTTTGGAGATTGTAGATCTGATTTTCATTGTGGGGGTGTTAAAATGAATGATAGAGAATTTATAAGATATGTTTGAACTTTACTTGACAAAGTAGAAAGTATTGACGGTCTAAAATGTGTAACGATTAGTTATGTTTGAGTTTTGACTATTGTTCATTCTGCTGGTCGTATTTAATAAAAGAGCTTTTTTTCCAGTGTATCTTTTTGTAATTAAATCTGTACCATTTTTATTATAAATCAAATTCACCTTTAGATATCGGTGTAATAATAATGGCCTTTGAAATCTAACTAACACACAGAACGAAAAGCATTTTATGCTAAAATATGATATTTACCGGAAGTTCCTGGGATTTTAACAATTAACCAAAAAATGAATTGTTTTAAATAACAAGGTAACAAATATCATATTTTGAATGGGGTATAATTCATAAAACGGTTAGGG
>CALMNJ010000019.1 GCA_937868675.1 uncultured Bacteroidota bacterium
AAGCCCATCACACGACCGCGCTCCTGCGGAGAAAACAAATCGGTAATAATGGCCATTCCAATGGAGCTGATTACACCACCAAAAATACCGGTCACTATGCGGGCAATAAACAAGGTATAATACGAATCTGAAAGACCGCAAAACAAAGTGCCCAGTACAAAACCCACATAAAAGAAAAGCAGCAGTTTTTTACGGTCGTATTTATCGGCAAAACCAGCTGCCAGAATGCCCGATAGTGCGGCACTGATAGCATAAGCAGACACAACGGCCCCAAATTGCAGATTATCAATACGCAACGATTTTTTGAGAATATCGCCAATGGGTGAGATGATCATAAAGTCCAGCACGACGGTAAACTGTATCAGTGCCAGCATTACAATTACAAAGACCTGGTATTCTGTAAATTCTATTTTGTGTTTTGCCGGTTTCCCGGTCTCAGATCCGCTTTTAGTTTCAGTACGGGTAGTTTCGGTAATTTTCTGTTCCATGTTTATTCAAGTTCCTGGCATTGAAAGCCTTTTTGGTTCATAATTTCTATAATTTGTGTGGCGGCCAGCGATGGCGAAACCACGCGCAGCACGCGGTCCACGTCCTCCAAATCGAGGCTGCATTCAGCCACCTCCGGATGCTGGCCCAGCAGGGCAGTTATGGTGGTTTTGTCTGTTTGCAAGCTTGCATTGGTTCTGAACACAAGCACGGTGGTGAGTAATGAGGTCATAACTTCAGGGTTTAAGTGACTTAACAACCATGTTTAACAACTGTTTCATTTTAGCATCGGTGACCTTAAAATCGGGGTTCATCATGGTTCTTTGCTGCAGGTGAAATTTGAGAAGCGAATAAAAACTGCCATATGCCAGCGACCAGAAGATTTCGGGCTCAACTTTCCGGATTTCGCCACGCTTCACCGCATTTGAAACAAACTGATGCATGTTGTCCTTAAACGCTACCATGCCAATGCTGCTGCGGTTTATCTGAGGCGAGTTACGGAACTGTTCAAAAAAACGAAAGTAATGCGGGCACTCTTCAATAAAGCGCATCCGGTTTTTCCATTGCACCCAAAGTCCCTTTTCAAAGTTCATGGTGGGGTCAAACTCTTTTAAGGCGGCGTTTGCAAACGCCGTTTGTACAAATTCGTAAAGTTGCTCCAGCATATCTTCGCGGTTCCTGTAGTAGATATAAAGCGTTGCCGGCGATACCCCTGCAGACTTTGCCAGTTTCTGCATGCTCATGCCATCAAAGCCCTCGTTTACAATCATGCTGATGGCTTTTTCGCGGATTACGCTTGCTTTATGTTCGTCGCGCGTTCTCAAAATCGGGTACAAATATAAATGAATGTTCGTTCACTTTTGAGAAAAAAATGTCAACACAATGTTAATTTCAGCAGTGGAGTCATTTATCAGACACCGGAAAAAGTCGTGTAGCCTTTTCGTAATAATGAAAACGAGTACGAGATAACGCAGGAAACCGGATGGTTATCGTGCCTTTATGGTTTATTATATTCCGAACGCAGAAGCGAAAAAACAAGGGAATCCTCAATCACATTGTTTTTGATGTAGTGTTGTCGCAAATGCCCCTCGTTCACAAATCCGAATTTGTTCATGAGGCGGAGTGAAGCCCCGTTGCCGGGCTCAACAAATGCTTCCACACGGTGCAAATCCATTTTATGAAAGCCGTAATCGAGCATTTCAGGCATGGCCTCCGATAAATAACCACGGTTCATATATTTATCTTCAAACAACAGGTATCCTATCTCCGCCCGTCGGTGTTCCAGATACCAGGTATGATATCCCTGCCAGCCAATCACATCCCCACGTTCCTTTTCAACAATATAAAACGACACAAAACTCTTATTAAAAGTGGTGCAGCCTTTTTCGTAACGAAGCCTTTCGCGGGCATACGCCTCGTTGCTTGTTGCTCCCAGATAAATGCGCTGATCTTGTTCGCTAAGACTGGTAAACACCAGAGGAAGCGTTTCCTCATCCACCACCCTTAGCGAAAGCCTTGGCGTTTGTATGGTTTTGGACCATTGTGGCTCGGTTATTGGCATCGTATTAAGTTTATGTTACAAACGTGTTTTAAGCTCATTCCTGTATTTACGAACGTTGTGAAGAATATAATTACACCCTGTTCCAAAATATCGGAACAACGTTCACCCTGCCTGCTTATCTATTTTCGTTGAGTATCCGCATCACTATTGAGTCGTTTTTTGCTTTGGCAGTTTGCAGCGACTCTTCACCATTGTAATTTTTGTAATACGCAATGCTCACAATTCTGGCCTTGGCAACAACCAGATTCAAAATAAAGGTAACCAGCGATTTTCCTCCATCAGCCGGATTTTTGGTAAGCAACACAAAGCTTATGGCCCTTGCATCGGGTCTTCTTTTTTCAACCAGCGTTGGCGCATCAGAGGGTAATCTGTTTTTGTGTTGCTTCAACGTTTCCTTTATCGTTTCCCAGTTTTCCTTCATAAAATTGCCCTCTACCAGATCACTCATTTTACCGAGTTCCGCCTCATCGGCAATAAAATCGGCAAACTGCTGATTGGCGTACACCTGGCAAAAATCATCCATATTTATGCCCCTCAGTGAATCAATGTTTTTGTACGTTTCGTTATTAATATAAATGGCCAAAACCTGATTGCCCTCCACACCGTTTGTATTAAACAACTTAGCAATTACAGGATTTGCCGAACACTCGGTCATGCCCTCAATGGCCGGAGTACAAATTTTCACACCACCATAATTAACACCGTTTTCGCAGGTTTTTACGTTTACTTCCGCCTGTGACTCCTGAGTATCGGTTCCTGAACCGGAGCAGCCACTCAAAACCACTGCAAGCGCCAGGCAAATTATTTTTTTCATACTTCTTAATTTTAATCCAAAAGAGACTAAGGCACCAATATAATAATAAATCAAGTGAATACGGGTCGCTCCCAACATAACCGGAGCGTATTTTTATCGCAAAATCCAGCAGTGCCTATACCATAACACGATGCATTTAATAAATCATTTACAGCGTTTACAAACGTTTTATCAGCTAAAAATAAGAGAGAAGCAAACGGCCATCAAAAAGATATATCTTTATTGCAAATGTTTCGCTTTATATCCGTATCGGTCTGTCTTATTATTGCACTTAGTAGCTGCACCAGGCATCCGGGCCGCACAGAAGCCGCATTTTACTATTGGAAAAACGGCCCCTATCACATGAACGACCCTGAAAAGCAAGCCATTAAAAGCTGTAATGTCCACCACTTGTATATTAAGCTATTTGAGGTGAAGCCCGACCCTGTTTTCGGAGCCATCCCGTTTGCCAAACAAAACCTGAATTGGTCAGAAGACCTTCGCTATATGAGCTACGGCAAGGACAGTTTACTGCTGCCCTATTTGGAGCAGGTTAACATTATACCCACCGTTTATATAACGAACAGCGTTTTCAAAAATGCAAGGGTTTCTTTTCTCGACAGCCTGAGCGACAACATCGTGTTTTTGATTAAAAAAAGGTACTCAGAAAAAACCGGGCGGCCCGATAGCTCGCTGCACGAAATACAAATAGACTGCGACTGGACACTCAGCACGAAAGACCGTTATTTTCGTTTGCTTAAAGCTGTTAAAGCCAGGTCAGGAAAAAAAATTACATGTACGCTGCGTCTTTACCCATACAAATTCCCTGATAAAATGGGAGTACCACCGGTTGACCGCGTGAGCCTGATGTGCTACAATCTGTTAAGCCCTTACGATGAGCAGGAGCGCAACAGCATACTGGATATGGACGAACTTAAAAAATACCTGAACGGCGCAGCAGCTTACCCCTTGCCGCTCGATGTGGCGCTTCCGCTTTTTTCCTGGGTGCACATTTATCAACACAACCGGCTGGTAAACATGTTGCCTCTGGACGAGAACATACGCGAACATCTCACAAAAAAAGAAGGGCTATGGTATGATGTAACGAGCGATCTGGAACTGGACAACATATACCTGCGTCCGGGCGACAGAGTAAAGATAGAGGATGTAACAATGCACCAGCTAACCGATGCCATTAACGAAATAAAAAGCGAGGTGAGCCTTAGCGAAGGCGCACGGATACAGCTCTTTCACTTAGACGAAACCGTTTTAAAGCAATATAGGAATGAAGAAATACAAAGCGTTTTTGGCGCTTTTACTGATTAAAGCCTACAGTTCGTTTTCGTGTGCCGGCTTTTACCCTTACGGTGAAAGCGCACGCTTTTTTCTTTTCAACACATCCAACCCATCGCTTGAAAGACCATGCGGTCTGGACAGGTTTCGCTATACGTCCCGTTTTTTTTCAGACACCCCCGTATCACCCGCCTGCGAAAACAAGCCTGATGAAAGCGAATGGTTAAACGTGGGCATTTGGGCCCGTTACTTTAACAATAAAATAGAAGCCACGGCTATTTACGAAGCCCTTTACGAGTTGAGCTACGAGGATATTGACAACAAAAATTGCAGTAATACCTTTATCCGTTACCTGCAGGCAGGCCATAACCCGGAAGTATTGAGATACCTGAGGTTTATGCACAGCTGCACGGTACTGAATACAGAAATGAGCGATCCCTGGGAGCGGAGCGACAGCGCGCGCCTGCCGGAACGGGAAGGCCTGATGATACAGGCGCTTAAAAACGCAAAACAATGCAGCGATCGCGAATTGCAAAAACGATATGCGTTTTTGGCCATTCGTCTGGCCTTTTACAATGACGACACAAAAAACATACATGCCACTTATAAGCGTTACTTTGAAAGTACCGGCGGGAAAAACATAGTGGACTACTGGGCGCTTTACTTTTTTTGTCTTACTGAAAAAGAATCGGCGCTGCGCAACCTGCATGCGGCACAGGTGTTTGCCAACGCACCCGACAAACGCATGAACATTATTGACGCATACAAACGCGGCATTCCCGTTGATCAGACACTGGCGCTTGCTTCGGACAATAAAGACCGTTCCGCAGTTCTTTTATTGTCCGCCATACTCAGTCCCGGAAGGGCTTTGTGGCAGTTAAACGAACTCAGCAAGCTGGAAGCAGATAAGGAAACGTTCCGCTTTTTAATAAACCGCGAGATTAATAAACTCGAGGATTGGATATACACTCCTCATTACATGTACTTTGAAGCATCTACAAATCAGAGCAACGATGCAACGAACAGGATGTTTAGTCTCGCAAAAACCGATAGGGAATATGCGGCCCAGCTATCGCTTTTGCTCCGCAGCCTGGATAAAAGCAATGGCAGACAGGATTTTGCCATGCAGGCAGGCTATCTGAATCTGATGGCTGAAAACTACAACGAGGCACTTGACTTGCTGGATAAAGCGCTGGCAGGCGCCGGCAGCACCCCGTTGCGTGATTTACTGAACCAATTAAAAAGTCTCGCACTCATTGAACGTCAGGCTGAAGGATCCGCAGTCATTGTTCCCTTTTGTGAAAATATACTCATGCAGCAGGCCGGCGAAGGTAATTACCGATTTGTACTGGCCGTGGCAAAAGAACTCGAATACCGCAACAATTATGTGAGTGCTGCACTTTTAATGTCGAAGCTCAATACCAGGGGCGATGAGGAAAACTATGCTTTCTGGCGCAACTCAAAAGATATTACTGTTGATTTCAACGGTTTCCACGACTATTACTTTACGTATCTGGATGCAATGTATAACGTAAAAAACATGGCGGATCTTACAAGTGCTGTTGCGATGAGGAAACAAGCGCTCAAATCAACCCGTTTTCAAAGCTGGCTTTACGAGACATGCGAAGCGGACCTTCCGCTGCTGTACGATTTGAGCGGAACCAAATGCATGCGGGAAAATAATCTGGAAGGGGCGCTGCAATGCTTTGATCAGGTACCGGATTCCACCTGGAATACGTGGCTTTATACTACCTACCTGGAGGCCAATCCGTTTTACACGGATGCGTACCATGAGCACTACCCTACCCCGGCCGATACCATACGTTTTACAAAGCCTCAACTGGTGCGCCGCCTTACTGAGCTGCTGCAGAAGTGCAATGACGAAAAAAACAAGAACCGCGATTATTATTACTATCTGGTTGCTAACTGTTATTTGAACATGTCGCAGTATGGCAATTCCTGGCTCATGCGACGTTACAACTGGACCAGCTACGTTTCGGAAAGCAGACTGCCGGATGATGACGAGTATTATGGCTGCGATCTTGCCAAAACTTATTATCTGAAAGCTATGGAAACGAGCGGCAGCCGAAGGTTCAAGGCCCTATGCCTACGCATGGCGGGCAGGTGTGAAAAGCACAGACGACTTTACGAAGCATCAAAAAGTTATTACGACGATATTGATGCGGTGGTTTTTAAAGCGAACATTTGCTACAAAAACCTTAAAACGAATTTTCCTGAATATTATAAAGAGCTTATCAGTAACTGTGAATCCATAAACACCTATTTTATGGAGCGACGCAAGCTGGTTAAAGACGTATGAAACGGGTATCAATAAAATGACAGACAGGAAATTAAATAAAAACCATGCCGGTTTATTTCACCGGCATGATCTCGAGGAGTTTAAATGACAGTTCCTTTAAAGGTTAATACACGTGGTGTTTCCTCGGCACTGGTGTTTACCGTAACCGTTTTTTTGAAAGCGCCCATTGTTGCTGCGTTGTAGGTTGCGTTTATTTTGGCCGTTGCTCCCGGGGCAATGGGTTCCTTTGGATAATTTACCAAAGTGCATCCGCAACCTGCCTGTACATTCGTAATAACAACAGTAACATCGCCGTTATTCACGAACTCAAACTCAATGGTTTTAGGCTTATTGTGCTCAATGCTTCCAAGGTCGAGCTCTGTGCTTTTCCATTTTATGCTCCCGGTGCTTACGCCAAAATCGTAAAGCCGTCCGCTCTCATTGTCGGCGCGGGGCGCCTGAGCGGGCGTGTAAATGGCTAATGCCAGTAAAGCGGACATAGCTGCAAGGCGAAAAGTTGTTTTCATGATGTGATTTGTTTTAAGTGGTTTTTAATTTACGTTTTACAGTTCCTGCAGGGAGCTGATACAAAATTACACCCGCAGTACCGGCAACGTGTTAAGCAAGTTCAAATATTTGTTAATGGCTTGTTAATGTTTAAAAGCAGCCTGTTTTTTTGGCTAACATTATAAACACAAATAAATAAGCCCCGTGCCCGCTAAGTATAAACTCCGGATAAATCGTCTTAATGCCTTGCTGGTGTTGGGTTTGCTGGCCATTTCCGGAGTGCTTTGCGTGCAATTATTATGGACCCGCGAGGCGTTTAACATGGAAGGTAAAAAATTCAGTGAAAAGGCGCACATTACGCTTTTGCAGGTGGTGAACCGGCTCTACCAATACAATAACAATGTGTTTCCGCTCAAAAACCCAATCAACAAAATATCGAACGATTACTACATCGTAAACGTTAACAACGATTTTGATGCCGAGTTGCTTGAATACTGTCTTAAAACTGAATTTGAGCGGGCCGGCCTGCTCACCGACTTTGAGTACGCCATTTATAAATGCGAAAGCGACGAAATGGTGTATGGCAACTATGTTTCGTTTACTGAAAACAAGCATAAAAAAAGTTCGTTTCATTTCCCGAAGCAGAAAAACCTGGTGTATTATTTTGCCATCCGCTTTCCGCGCGAGGACAACTTCCTGCTGGGTTCCATGCGGTTCTGGCTGTTGTCGTCGGCAATTTTGGTGGTAATTCTGCTGATCTACCTTTATTCAATCTTTACAGTCCTTCAGCAAAAAAAGTATTCCGGACTGCAACGTGATTTTATTAATAACATGACACATGAATTTAAAACCCCTCTGTCCTCCATCCTGATTGCCGCCAATTACCTGCTCAAACAGGACAACATCCGGAACGACGAGAAGCTGGGAAAATACACGTCCATGATCATTGATCAAAGTAATAAGCTGAACAATCATGTCGGCAAGATTCTGGATATCGCCCGCTCAGACGACAATCCGCTTCAGCTCGAAAAAAAGCAGGTTGAAGTAGTGGCGCTGCTGGGGGCTGTAGCCGATAACATACGTTTGAAACACAACAAGGTCAGTATTTTGATTGAATCGGAACAGGCTCATGCTAGCGTTGAGGCCGATGAGTTTCATTTTACCAATCTGGTTTATAATCTGCTTGATAATTCGGTGAAATACTGCGAAGAAGACCCTGCGATTAACATCAGGCTAAGCGGCAAAGGCAGAGCTCTGAAAATAGATTTTTGTGATAATGGCATTGGCATATCCAAAAAAAATCTGAACCTCATTTTTGATAAGTTTTACAGGGTGCCTGGCCGGCGAAGCAACGAGGTAAATGGTTTTGGGCTGGGTCTGTACTATGTAAAAAAAATATGCCTGCTCCATAAATGGGAGATCCATGCGTTTAACAATCCGTTGAAAGGTTTAACCGTTTCACTGCTCATTCCAAAAAGTAAATGAAACCAATAAAAATACTCTATGCAGAGGATGATGAAACACTCGCCTTTCTGACAGCCGACAACCTGAGGCAAAGCGGATTTGAAGTACTGCACTGTGCAAACGGCCACGAATGTATGAAGACGTTCAGGCGGCAAACCTTTGATATTTGTGTACTTGACATTATGTTGCCGGGAATGGATGGTTTTGAACTCACCACCGAGATCAGAAAAGCCGATCCGGATATTCCCATCCTTTTCCTGTCGGCCAAAACGTTGAAGGAAGACCGCATTAAAGGGTTAAAACTGGGTGCTGACGATTATCTGATAAAACCCTTCAGCATTGAAGAACTGGTACTTAAAATAGGTATTTTCATGAATCGCTCAAGGAAAAACATTCCGGAAAAAACCACCTACAAGCTGGGTGAATTTATGTTTACACCCGATGACTTTACATTGCGAAAAGGCAATACCCACATTGCGCTTACACAGCGCGAAGCCGCCCTGCTCAGGTATTTTTTAGATAATGAGAATAAAGTGCTTAAACGCGAGCATATTCTTAAAGCCCTGTGGGGCGACGACGATTACTTCATGGGACGAAGTCTGGATGTTTTTATTTCGCGTTTGCGGAAAATACTTTCCGAAGAAAAAAACATCAGCATACAAAACCTGCATGGTATTGGTTTCAAATACAGCGAAGTGAAGTAAAAACGAAAATGAAATGCACAATCCCGGGCACCAAAATTGAATTATATTTGAGCCGATTATTATACCGAAACACATTAAAATAACCTTCATCGTTTTTTTTACACTGTGTGCTGCCGCATTTGCAAATGCACAAAGCTGTGGTTGCGAAAAGGATTCGCTGATAACCGGTCTTATTTCGTGCGACACCACCATTTTTGAAAACAATGCCCGTATATTCTGGAATTACGATTGTGATTCGTCCTGGCTTAGCTTTCAGAACGCAGTAGGTAAAAGAAAAACACTATTTGGCATGAGTGGCGCCTTTCTGCACCTTACCGGACGATTGGGATTTAATTATGCCACTGAATACAAAAATCATTTCCTGATGCAATACAATGTTATTTCGGGCTGCTGCACCCCACCCGACTTTTACTTGTTCGACAAAAACACGGGCCGGCAAACCAAAGTATTAGGACGCCTTATATATTACAGTACCGACAAAAAACTCCCGTTTGCCGTAAGCATAGAGCTTTACGATCCAAAAACCGGGAATTCGCCAAAGCTGAGCCGGTTGAAGGTTTACAATGTTGACCAAAATAAATCGCGCTATGTTGAACTTCCCAAAAACGAGCTGGAAAAAGCAATGGAAGAAACGGATGAAATGTATGCAGAGTATCTGTTTACGGAGCCCCGGCTCGATAACAACATCCTCACTCTTTCCTATTACATAAAGAAACCTGTAAACAAACCTGAAGAAGCGTTAAGAACAATAAAGATCAAACTTTAACCCACATCATCCAGCTCCTATTCATAAAATCCTGTATTAAAGCGCAAAAAATTTAAGATCAAAGCATGCTCATTTCTATTATTCACAGACTTGACAAAATCCTCAACTTAGCAACGTGCTACGCGCAAATAGCTGCCAAAAATTAGTTGCCTGTAATATGTTGAGCGAGGCATTCGGCCAGCGCTTCGTTAAAAAGCGCTGTGGGATGGCCATCGCCTTTAATGAACAATTGCTGAGGCATTTTATTCCGGATATTATCGCACGAAGCGATATAAAAAAGGTCAAGTCCATTTTTCCGCAGCGATTGGCAGAAGGCATCGTAATACTTCTGACCATTTTCCTTTTCAGGAACAATCACCAGCAGTTTTACACCCCTGGTGCGAAGCAAGTGGTTCATGCGCACTACAATGGCCGCAACGCGATCGGCATCCGTTTTGGTTTCCTGCGGCCCAAAAAATCCCCGGTATAGCATAGAGTGTTGCCAGACGGAAGCGATGCGTTTTCCAAAATAACTTGTTTCGAAATCCTGTTCACTATGAAACGGCCCTTTGTAAACCAGGGAGTCGTTTTCAATTTCGTAATGCGGACCGTAAACATCCCATGGCATTTTACCTGCCGCCCTCAGCAAATGCTCATAAATGAAATAATAAACGGCTACTGAGGAGTCGGAAGGCAAGGCATTCTTCACTATTTTTTCTTCCACCAGTTTTAATGCCTGATGCGGTCCGTAGCCGCTAAAAGCCATATTCTGCACATTAAACTGCCGGCGGGTTATGAAATTAAAATAGGCCGGCAGCGTACAGGAATCGTTTAGCCCATCACCAAAAACGAACGAACAACCCAAAAAATAGGCTTTGCGTTTTGCCCTGATATTGTTTCCTGGTACATCACGTTGGCCTTTTGTTATGGTATAAATGACATCATAAACCAATGTATCCTGCCACTGGCATTGTGCTGAGCATTGCAGGGTTGTGTCTTCGCGGGGACCAAAACCATAGTTTTTTTTTGATCCCGTTATCCATTCATTACCGAAAAATGTACCGCTGTATTTCACACTTCTGCTGTAATGTGGTTTAAAAAAAAATCCCCATGATTCGTACAAAAAAACAGCAACAAAAACCGCGGCCACGCTTAATATCATTTGTTTCAGAAAAAAACGTGCAGTTTTAAAGGAAGCCCAAATTAATGTGAGCGAGAGAATAAGTGCCGAGATACCTGTTCCATAAAAATAAATAATGCTTTTAAGCCCTTCCAATTTGAGTTAATGTTTGTGGTTTTTGCAGTATTGCTCCGACCGCTCGATGGAATACTTGTTTTCAATGTCCACATCATTGTAGCTTTTTGATCCGCCCCAGGCAAATATTCTTTCAAAGAAAGGAAGCAGCTTCTTGTTCTTGATCTTACCAAGAAAATAAATTTCGTGTTCCTTTTCCTTCATGCCCATTTCATACAATATCTCATCATGTTCTTTTATGCCAAGTTCATGGAAATAATGCATCATCACAAAATATTCGCACACATTGCCGCTCTCAAGCTTTCCTGCAAAATAATAAGGCATAAACCAGCCAATTACATAACAGCTTGCCGAAATGGCTTTTCCAATAATATGAAACCGAAACTCGTATTTTTTTGAAACAGGTATGTTGTATCGTTTCATAATCTCCAGCACTTCCCTT
>CALMNJ010000020.1 GCA_937868675.1 uncultured Bacteroidota bacterium
CCCGCCTCAACAACTACGAAAAAATGCTGAACGAGGATGTACTGAACAAGGAGGAAAATCTTGAAATTTTTATCCCGAACGGTCCGCGCCTGGGTAACGAGGTGATTGATTCCATCAATGTTTCAAAAGCGTACGGCGATCGGTTGCTGTACGAAAATCTCAATTTTAAGTTACCACCCGCAGGCATTGTTGGCATTATTGGCCCTAACGGTGCCGGTAAAACCACTCTGTTCCGCATGATTATGGGCGAAGAAAAACCCACCACCGGAGAATTTAAAGTGGGTCCCACCGTTAAAATCAGTTATGTTGACCAAACCCACAAGGAAATGGATCCGGGCAAAACGGTGTACGATGTGATAAGCGGCGGCCTCGTTAACCTGGGTGGCCGGCCTATGAACTCGCGCGCGTACATTTCACGGTTCAACTTTTCGGGCAGCGATCAGGGAAAAAAAGTAGGTGTGCTTTCGGGGGGCGAACGCAACCGCTTGCACCTGGCCATGGCGCTGAAGGAAGAAGGCAATGTGCTGTTGCTTGACGAGCCCACCAACGATCTGGATGTAAACACCCTGCGTGCACTGGAAGAAGGTTTGCAGAACTTTGCAGGCTGCGCCGTCATCATTAGTCACGACCGCTGGTTTCTTGACCGCGTGTGCACACACATCCTTGCCTTTGAAGGCGACAGCAGTGTTTACTGGTTTGAGGGTGGCTACAGCGAATATGAGGAAGGCCGTAAAAAACGCCTCGGCAATGTGGAACCCCGGCGTCCACGCTATAAAAAACTGGCAGTTTAATCCTAACCTAATAATAAAAAGTATGATCCGCTTTCACCACTCAAAAGTTCTTATTCCTGTTGATTTTAGCGAAACCTCGCTGCTGGCCATTAAACATGGTGCATTCATTGCCCAGTTAACCAAGGCCGATTTATATGTACTGCATGTGATCAATACACCGCTCATGTCGCAAAACATGTTTGTGCCGCTGGTCACCATCGAGGATCAAACCGAGATTCAGGGCAAAGTTGCCCAGCGCTTGGCTTTGCTTGAGCAGGAAGTAAAGACCGAATACGGCATTGGCTTTCACGCCATCATCAAGTCCGGAAATCCGGCCAAAGAAATTACCCAAACCGCGCAGGAGATAAAAGCCTCGCTTGTTGTAATGGGTACTCACGGGTATTCGCCCATTGAGGAAATAATGATTGGCAGCGTGGCCCTTAAAGTAATTATGCGCTCGCCATGCCCCACCATGACTATGAGCCACGAGGCCAGCCACAAAGGGTATCAGCGCATTGTACTTCCTTTCGACCTTACCGTTAATTCAAAACAAAAAGCGCATTTTGCCATTGAGTTTGCCAAAAAATTCAACGCAGCCATTTATGCTGTGGCCATGCTTGGGCCCGATGAAGGTGAATACAAGGCACAAATGGAACTGGTGCTGCATCAGGTTCAGGTGCTGGCCGAAGACAAAGGAGTGCCTTATCATACTGATGTGCTGGATCATGTAAAAAACAGGGCCACCGGCACCGTGCATTATGCTTCGCAGGTTGGTGCCGATCTGATTATGATTATGACCGATCAGGATACCGAGCTTAGCGGCCTTTTCCTGGGCCCATACTCGCAGCAGGTAATCCATAAAAGCCACGTGCCGGTAGTTGCCATCCGGCCCGAGGAGCTTTACGCAGCTGAGGATGCCGACCTTATTCCTTCAACCAGCGGTAACTAAAAGCGGGTAGGGCAGGGCATAGCGTTGAAAACCGAACTTCGGATAAAAATAGACTGGGCCGACCTGGATTTGTTTGGCCACGTAAACAACGTGGTGTTTTTTCGATACATACAGGCCGCCCGTGTTGATTTTTGCGAAAAGGCCGGACTTACCTCGCTGGATGAAGCCGACAAACTAAGTTTTATGGTGGCCTCGAGTCAGTGCCAGTTTCGGGCGCCGCTTTATTACCCGGGCGAGGTAAGCGTTGAAACGCATTGCGAATGGGCCAAAAACAGCAGCTTTATGCTTCAGTACCGGATTTTAAAACAGGAACACCTGGTAGCCGAAGGGCAGGACGTGCTGGTGTTGTTTGATCACCGCCGGAAAAGTAAAGTGAATATTAACGAGGTATTGCGCCGGGCACTGTTGGCGGGCAATTAAAACACCGAGCCAATTACGTGCATCAGTTTTTCAATCTGATTGCTCCAAAGCAGTTTCGACGACTCACGGTCGCCGTTACTTTCGGCAAAATCGGTAATGATGAGTGAAATATCGTTGGTTAAATCATCGCGCTGAATGCGGAATTCAAAATAACTGCCATCGGTTTTATCTACCCACTGAAAACGCACCAGCTGCAGTTCGATGGTTTTTAAAAGACGCGCCTGCTGCATGGTGTCTTCCCAGATAAAGGTGTAAATGCCGTTGCGAATGTTGAGGTCGTCGCAAAACCACTCCGAAAGGCCGCTGGGGGTAGAAAGAAATTCGAACAGCATTTCAGCTGAAGCATGCACAACAAATTCCATTTCAAACTTTCCGGGAGGTTCCTTTTCAACCCTTACCGAATACGATTCGGGCCGTTTGATGGGGTTGGTAATGGAGTGCGATATGGAGGCAATGCGCGAGGCCGATATTTCGGTTTTTTCAAGAACAGGGATGGTGTTGGTAATGGCCAATACCTCCTGTCCCTTTTTGTCGCTATGTTTTGTTTCGGCCGCCTCGGTAGCCTGTTTAGCTACTTTGGCCGTAACGGGAGCTTCTTTTTTAGGTGCGGGTTCCGGTTTTTTAGCCGGTGCGTGTGCAGGAGCCGGCTTTTTTACGGTTGGAGGCGGTGTATTGGCAGCCGGTTTTTTAGGAGCAGGTGCAGCCACTGGTTTTTTGGGAGCAGGTACCTGTGTGGTTTTGGCAGCCGTCTTTACTGGTTTAGAAACTTTTACCGGTTTAGATGGTTTTGTTGCTTTGACGGCTTTTTTGGCCGGGGCAGCCACCGGTTTTTTTACCGGTTTAGCTTTCAGTGCTTTAGCGGGCTTTTTAGGTACCGGTTTAGAGGCTTTTTTAGCGGGAGTGCTTGATTTTTTTGGAGATGACGAAGATTTAGCAACGGATTTGTTAACCTTTTTTACAGGTTTCTTAACAGTGCTTTTTTTGGCAGGTTTAACTTTTGAGGTCTTTTTGCTCTTAGACATATTCCAAAATTTCGGGAAATGTATAAAATTTAATCAACAATGCAAATTTATAGGCTCAAAAAATTTTGTGTTGCACAAGGGCTGCAATAATTATATATTTGCAGCCCTGAAAATGGCGGGGTAGCTCAGATGGTTAGAGCGCAGGATTCATAACCCTGAGGTCACGGGTTCAACTCCCGTCTCCGCTACTATAAAGCAGAAAAGCGACTACTTATTCAATTAGGGGTCGCTTTTCGCTTTATGGTAATGAAGCGAACGAGGCACGAGTTCTGCTTCATTACCAGTTAACCCCTTGATTTGTAATAAATTGAGGGTTTTTTTGTTGCCCAAAAATCAGTGTTAAATTTGTTAGAAGTGTGAACGTGTGATATTGTAGTGTGA
>CALMNJ010000021.1 GCA_937868675.1 uncultured Bacteroidota bacterium
AAACTATCCAAGCTGGAGTATGAAACAGACAACAAAGCTGAAACGCCAAACTACAATCAGGTAGTAAGTGATCTGGGCCTTTTGTATCAATCACGCGGACGGTTCAACAAGGCGCTTCCATTTAACGAACAGGCTCTTAAACAAAGGGAATCTGGGGAGAATAAAGGGATGGTTGTGGTTTCGCTTAACAACCTGGCTGTTCTAAAAAAAGAGACCGGAAACTACACCGACGCCGAGGCCGGGTTTAAAAAGGGTCTTGAGCTTGCCCGCGAAGCTAAGGATAACCTTGCCATAGCGCTGTTAAATAATAATCTTGCCATGACCTACCTTGACATGAACAAAATGAAAGACGCGGAGTCTTTCATGGCAGAGTCGGTAACAGAAGCGGCAAAAACGCTGAAGGAGGACGCGGGTAATTATATAAAGTTGCAAATAAATCAGGCAAACATTTTCAGACTTCAAAAAAAATATCAGCAGGCCGAAAACATTTATTTGAAAGCTATTGCTATAAAAGAAAAAAAACTTGGCCAGCATCCGGATCTTGCCCATCTTAAAAGAGGACTGGCCCAGCTTTATCTTGAGATGGGAAAAACCTCAGATGTTGAAAAACTCTTGCAGAACGCCTACGAAATTGACAAACACAAACTCGGTGAAAATAATCCGGCAACGCTTTCTGTGCAACAAGAGCTTGGTAATTTTTACCGGTTTTCGGGTAACCCGGCAAAGGCCAACGAGTTGTTAAACGTGGTGGTTCTGAAGAAAAAGGAAATATATGGCGAGGCTCACCCCAACTATATCCAGGCGCTCGAAGACCTTGCCCTCGCTCAGTGGCTCTTGGCAAACAATGATGCTTGTAAAACAAACTACAAAAAAATAATTGACAACACGCTTCAGTACATTCGAACCTTTTTTACTTCACTTAACGATAACGAGAAAACACTCTATTGGGAAAAAACAAACACCCGGTTGCAGCGATTCTTTTCTTTTGCCAGAAAAAATCAACAAAACGACCCGGAGCTCCAAAAACTATTTTGTAATACCGTTATTGCCACAAAGGGATTTTTGCTGAATAATTCTTCAAAAATTCGCAACATTATTTATAATAGTGGCGACGAAAGCCTTAAAAAAACATACAATCAGTGGCTTGAAACAAAAGAATTGTTGAATGGGGCTTATCAATTAAGCAAAGAAGAAATAAATCAGGAGAAAATAAATCTCGACAGCCTTAAAACCCGCGCAGAAACCCTTGAGCGGGAGCTTTCGAAAAAGAGCGCCCTGTTCAAGGAGAGTGTTGATGAAAAACCGCTTGATGTTGAGCAAATACAAAAACTACTAAAACCCGGCGAGAGCGCGGTTGAAATTTTAGAGCTTAACGAATATAACAATGGCTTTACCGGAACGAATTTTTATGTTGCACTGGTTGTTTTTACGGGCGAACTAAGAATGGTGGAGCTTGGCAACGGGAACGCCATTGAGAGCGCAGTCGCCGCGTTCAGAACAAAAATTACAACCCGAAAACCCGAAAACGAGGCTTATGCACAAACCTGGAAGGAGCTGGACATACGCTTAAAAGGAATTTCAAAAATTTATCTGTCGCTTGATGGTGCATACCACCAGCTAAGTATAAACGCGCTTCGTGATGGTACCGGAAAGTATCTGGCAGATAAATATGCTATTCAGCTAATCGGAAATCTGCAAGACATAGCTGATGTAAAAATAAGTGAAGCCTCACCAATAAAGCCCGGCAATGCATTTTTGGTTGGCAACCCAAAATTTGGCAGCAACGGCCTCATAGAGCAACTACCTGGAACGGAAAAGGAAGTAAAAAATATTACAAAGCAGCTAACCACACTTAATATTAACGCAAAGGCGCTGTATGGCGAAAACGCCACGGAAACTGAGATAAAAAAATTACAGTCGCCGGCCATTTTGCACATTGCAACCCATGGCTATTTTTTACAGGACGTGAATGAGGTTGAAACAGCAAAGGTGTTGGGCGTAAATGTAAGCGCAGCAGGCGAAAACCCATTGTTAAGAAGCGGCATTTTACTGGCAGGTTGCGAAAACGTGTTTGATGAAAATTACAGGCCGCCACTGAATAGTGAAAATGGGGTGCTTACTGCATATGAGGCCATGTCGCTGAATCTTGACAAAACCGATCTTGTTGTGTTGAGTGCTTGCGAAACCGGGCTTGGGAGCGTAAAACAAGGAGAGGGGGTATATGGTCTTCAACGGGCCTTCCTGATAGCAGGCGCCCGGACCATTATTATGAGCTTATGGAGCGTGAGCGACGATGCAACCATGGAGCTGATGACAATGTTTTATTCCAATTACGCAAAGTCCGGAAATAAAAACCAGGCCTTCAACGACGCCATACGTCAGCTAAAACTTAAATACAAAGAGCCATTTTACTGGAGCGCCTTCGTAATGCTTAACAAATAATATTTTTCAGCTTTTTTTAGAAGAATTAGACCCTTGTTTTGAATGAAAGAGCTCGTCTGCTCTTCGATTGCAAAAATCAAGAGCTGGCTTATCAACGAGCCGGTATAAAAGCCAGGAAGCTAAACACACTACTGTAAAAGTAAGCAAACCACAAACGAGAACGCTTGTGTTATGTGAGTTGGACGCCAGGAGTTTAATGTAAACCCAGGGAGAAAAGCTAAAAAGGATAAGGAAGTGCGTGAGGTATAGCATAAACGAGATTTTTCCCAAAAAAAGAAAGGCGGAAGAGGACAAAACCTGTTGGGTTTTTTTTGAATGGAGCAGAGAAACCAAAAGGAGCGTGTCGCCAATAAAATAACTAATAACGTGCGGATACTTATCGAAGAAGGAAATAAGCGCGTAAACCGACTTTTTTGAGGCCCCCTCGAATGCGGTGTAAGGATAAGTTGCAAAGTACAAACCAATAACAAAACATAAAAAACGAACGGGGCTCCTGGAAAAAAACGCCATCATTTTTGGGCGATGTGCTTCGGCGTAAGCCAGCAAAAGCCCGACAGTAAAAGCTGCTCCAATAAACGAATTAATAAAAAGCAATTGAAAAAGAAACCAAAGCAGGAAAACCCGGCTTTTATTTTTCGCAAGATGCGTTGCCATTATTAAAATTAGAACAGAAAACGAGCCGTAAAGTTCGTAGGGCATAGTCCAAAGCACTGAATAATAGGCGGTTTTTTGATAAAAGCAATCGAACGCGCCACATAAAACAGCCTGGAAAAAATCCAGGTTATCAGGAATCACACCTCGCGTCCAGTCTGCATTAATACGACTCAGTGGAATATAATCTTTCTTTATCCAGTGCATTTTATGAAACAAAAAAACAAGCATCACCACAACCAATGTGGGGATGGCAAGTCTAAAATAACGCTTCAAAAAACTTTGCTGCACATGCTTAATGTTTCCGTTGTGCATGTAGTGAGTTGTTTGAACGTATCCGCTTAGCAGAAAGAAAAAATTAATGGCCATGCCGGGGTTAAAGAAAATGTTCAATGGCGTGAGGGCCAGCAGCCGTTTTACACTGTATGCGTTGCCGTTCATGTATTCGTTGGCGCTGCCGCCAAACACAAGTTCAGGATAAAAGGTATAGAAAAAATGGTGTACAAAAACCACCACCGCCAGTAATCCCCGAAGGCCATCAAGATAGATAAGGCGATTTTTCATTTAATAAAAATAACACAAAAAAATACCGCAACAATTTTGCTACGGTATTTTTCGGACTTTGAATCCTTAGAGCATATATATTGGGTTGGGTTGAGCGCTGGTATTTTAACCAAGATAAACTCTGAGCAGGCGACTTCTTGAGCCGTGTTTTAAGCGGCGCACAGCCTTTTCTTTTATCTGACGTACCCGTTCGCGTGTAAGGTTAAATTTTTCGCCAATTTCTTCGAGAGAATGTGGGTGTTTTCCCTCTAAACCAAAAAAGAGTTTTATTACATCCGCTTCCCGTTCGGTGAGCGTTGAAAGGGCCCTGTAAATTTCCATTTGCAGACTTTCACTCATCAAAAATTTATCCGGGTTTTGCGAGGCCTCGTTGCGCATCAGGTCGTACATGCTTCCGCCGTCTTCATTGCTTGCGCTGAGTGGAGCGTCCATGCTCATGTGACGCCCGTTGTTTCGCAAAATGTCAGAAATCTCCTGTGGCAACATCTCCAGGGCTTCGCTAATTTCATCGTAGCTCGGTTCCCGCTCAAGGTTTTGCTCCAGCTTTGAAACGGTTTTGTTTATTTTGTTTATAGCCCCAATTTTATTGAGTGGCAGGCGCACTATACGGCTTTGTTCAGCCAGGGCCTGGAGAATACTTTGGCGGATCCACCACACGGCGTACGAAATGAACTTAAATCCACGGGTTTCATCAAAGCGTTGTGCGGCCTTAATCAAGCCAATGTTACCTTCGTTAATAAGATCAGGAAGACTTAGCCCCTGATTTTGATATTGTTTGCTTACTGATACAACAAAACGCAGGTTTGCTTTTACCAGTTTATCAAGCGCTCTCTGGTCGCCCTGTTTTATTTTTTGTGCAAGCGTCACCTCGTCCTGTGCCGAAATCAACTCTACCCGTCCAATATCCTGAAGATACATGTCAAGCGATGCCGTTTCGCGGTTGGTAATCTGTTTGGTGATTTTTAACTGTCTCATAATAATTCAGTTTTCCTTTCTATCTATTAAGTACGTGCCTCAAAGGTTGGTGGTTGGGTTAAAAAAACCGGAAACAACCTTAAAGCCGCCAGAACAGAGCAAATACCCCTTTTTGAGTGAGTAAAAAAGTCCGCCGGTGGATTAACAAAAGCAAGCGAATTATTGAAAAGTAGAGTTTTATTACTGTTCAAATAATGCGAAATTGCGCCGTGCTAAAACGCCTTTACATCAGCAACTTTGCCCTTATCAGCGAGATTGAGGTCCATTTTCCGGGGCAGCTTACCGTTATAACCGGCGAAACCGGAGCCGGCAAGTCTATTTTTTTGGAGGCTCTTGGTTTGGCCCTTGGCCAGCGGGCCGATTTGCTGGCGCTTAAAAATGCGGCAAAAAAATGCGTGGTAGAGGCTGAGTTTGAAAATGTGCCGCAGGGGATCAACGATATTTTTGCCGAACCAGGTCAAGAGCCAGGCCACAGCCTTATTTTAAGGCGTGAGATATCGGCCGACGGAAAATCGAGAAGCTTTGTGAACGACTCACCGGTAAACTTAAACACATTAAAACAGCTTTCGGAGGAATTAATTGACATTCACTCTCAGCACGAAACGCTGATGCTAAACCAAAACGCTTTTCAGCTTTCGGTTATGGATGCTTTTGGCGAAAGCCTGTCATTGTTTGAAGAATATAAACATGAATTTGAGAAACTAGGAAAGCTTGAAAAGGAACTTGAGAATCTTACCCAACAGGAAATAACAGCGCGCAAAGAGCTGGATTACCTGAAGTTTTTATTTGATGAACTCGAAGCGGCAGAAATAGAACCGGGATTACTTAAACAGCTTGAGGAAGAAAGCGCGCAGCTTGAAAATGCCGAAGTAATTAAAGCAACATTATTGGCTGTATTGAGCGGATTTGCCGGCGAAGAGCAGGGCCTTCTTACTACGATCGGCCAAATCAGGCAACAGCTTTCAGGTATTTCGAAATATTCGAAAAACTATGCCGAGTTGCAAAACAGGCTGCAGTCAATTTACATAGAGCTAAAAGACATATCGGCCACAATAGAGTATGAAGAGAGCAGGGTAGAGGCCAATACGGCACGCCTGGATGAAGTGAATATAAGGATTGATAAACTGAAGCGGCTTTTAAGAAAACACAACGCCGGAAGCGAATCGGATCTCCTGAAAACAAAAGATGAAACAGAAGAGAAACTAAACCACTTTAGTTCGCTTGAAACAGCAATCGGTCTTATCAGTAAGCAAATTGAAAAAACAAAATTAAGCTGTTTAAAAAAAGCAAAACAATTGTCCGAAA
>CALMNJ010000022.1 GCA_937868675.1 uncultured Bacteroidota bacterium
CAGGCGTATAACAACGCAGTGAATCCGAAGAAAGCGTTTGCAGCAATCATGACCTGCAGCGAAGCCGAAAAGAATTGTCCGTTTATTCCCGGAGCCGAGCGGCGCATAGCCTGCCCCTACGATGATCCCAAAATTTTTGACGGAACCGCGCAACAGGACCAGAAATACAGCGAACGCTGCCGGCAAATTGCTATTGAATGCCTGTACGTTTTTTCATGCTTAAATACACAGAAATTGATTTTAGCCTCGTGAAGTCGAAGAATACCATTTTATAAATACACTTCTTGTTTTAAAACCTGCGCTAACTAATTTGATTAACAGCAGCAATATATGGACGCGAGAAAATACATTTCGGAAATGACAGGAACCTTTGCCCTTGTGTTTTGCGGCACCGGCTCCATTGTGATTAATCAGGAAAGCGGCGGTGCCATTGGTCATCTGGGAATTGCCATCACGTTCGGGCTCATTGTGGCCGCCATGATTTATGCGCTGGGCGATATTTCGGGAGCACACCTGAATCCCGCTGTAACGCTGGCCTTTTTTGTTGCAAAGAAATTTCCTGCCAAACACCTTGTACCTTATATTATAAATCAGTTCCTGGGTGCCTTTGCCGCGAGCGCCACACTTAAACTGCTCTTCCCTCACAATGAATTATTAGGCGCCACCATGCCTGCCGGAACTCCGATGCAATCCTTTGTTCTGGAGTTGATACTCAGCTTTATTTTAATGCTGGTAATTATTCATGTTGCAAGCGGAAGTAAAGAACAGGGAATGTTTGCAGGCATTGCGATTGGTGCCGTTGTGTTGCTGGAGGCCCTGTTTGCGGGCCCTGTTTGCGGCGCATCCATGAATCCCGCGCGTTCGCTCGCTCCTGCAATGATTTCAGGTCACACCGGGCATCTCTGGATTTATTTGCTGGCGCCCACACTTGGGGCTCAGGTGGCAATCGGGTTTTGGTATTTGATGAAACCGAAACCCGACAAAGCCTGAATTCACTTTTAATTCGTGCATAAACAAACACCCCTTTCCGCAAACAGAAAGGGGTGTTTTGTAACCGTTTGTGTTCTTTCAAAGCACGATACAAAATCGGCCCTTTTTGAGAAATTCGTTTCGCATGCTCGCTTTACCGCTTATGCGTTGAGCGAAGCATGGAGCGTAATTTTTGTATTAAGCAGTTTGGAAATCGGGCAATCGGTTTTTGCGCCGTTCACCAGCGTGTTAAACTTCTCCTGATCAAGTCCTGCCGCTTTCACTTTGGTGTCTAGAATTACCTCCACAATGGCGCCGTTTTCAAACACCACCGTAGCCTGGGTATCAATATGCTCGGCGGTTACACCTTCGGCCTGAAGGTTAAATGCCAGCTTCATGCTGAAACATCCGGCATGTGCCGCGCCTATCAGTTCTTCGGGATTCGTGCCAATGCCATCGGCAAAACGCGAGTTAAACCCGTATTGAGTATTCGACAACACGCCGCTTTGGGTGCTGAGTGTTCCTTTTCCGTCTTTTCCACTTCCTGTCCAGTGGGCTGTTGCATTTCTTTTTATCTGCATCGTTATTTGGTTTTTAGTTTTGTCTTCTTTTGATTATTTATTTTCTATTAAAATCTGTCAAGGTTCATCACTTTACTCCACGCCGCAACAAAGTCTTTTACAAATTTTTCGTTTGCATCGCTGCTGGCGTAAACTTCGGCAATGGCCCTGAGTTCGGAGTTGGAGCCAAAGATGAGGTCGGCGCGTGTGGCCGTCCATTTAAGCGCTCCGGTTTTGCGATCGCGGCCTTCAAACTCTTCTTTATGATCCGAAAGGGGTGTCCAGGTTGTGTTCATATCAAGGAGGTTCACAAAAAAATCGTTGGTAAGTGTACCCGGCCTTTTAGTAAACACGCCGTGCGCCGAAGTATTGTAATTGGCGTTGAGGGCCCGCATGCCTCCCAGCAGCACGGTCATTTCGGGCGCCGTAAGCGTGAGGAGTTGTGCTTTGTCAATGAGCAGGTCTTCGGTAGAAACCGTGAGCTTTTTTTTGAGATAGTTGCGAAACCCATCGGCCATAGGTTCGAGCACGGCAAACGAATCCACATCGGTTTGCTCCTGCGTGGCATCGGCACGTCCAGGCCTGAAAGGAACTGCAAGTGAATGTCCGCCGTCCCTGGCTGCCTTTTCAATAGCCGCACAACCGGCCAGCACAATAAGATCGGCAAGCGACACGTTTTTGTGACCGGCCTTCGAGTTGAATTCCTTTTGAATGCTTTCCAGTTTTTCAATCACCTTCGAGAGTTCAGGTGGATTGTTGGCCTGCCAGTATTTTTGAGGCGCCAGACGTATGCGTGCACCATTGGCACCTCCCCGTTTATCGGAGCCTCTGAAGGTGGAGGCCGATGCCCAGGCAGTGAAAACCAGCTGCGACACGGATAAACCCGAACCAAGTATTTTGGTTTTTAATGCGGCGATATCTGTATCATCAATCTGTTTATAATTGGTAGCCGGAATCGGGTCCTGCCAGATCAGATCTTCTTTTGGAACCTCGGGCCCCAGGTAACAGGCGCGGGGCCCCATATCGCGATGCGTTAATTTGAACCAGGCTTTTGCAAAGGCATCGGCAAACTGATCAGGATTCTCATAAAAGCGTCGCGAAATTTTTTCGTAGGCCGGATCAAACCTCAATGAAAGATCGGTGGTGAGCATGGTGGGCGCGTGTTTTTTGGTGGCATGGTGCGCATCGGGAATTGTGCCGGCACCGGCACCGCCTTTGGCTACCCATTGTTTGGCTCCGGCGGGGCTTTTGGTGAGCTCCCACTCGTAACCAAACAGGTTTTCAAAAAAATTGTTGCTCCATTTGGTAGGCGTTTTGGTCCAGGTTACTTCCGGACCACCTGTAATGGTGTGAGCTCCATTGCCCGAACCGTGTTTGCTTATCCAGCCAAAACCTTGTTCTTCGATGCCTGCGCCTTCGGGTTCAGGACCAAGCAATGCCGGATCGCCAGCGCCATGGGCTTTTCCAAAGGTGTGGCCGCCGGCTATCAGCGCCACCGTTTCCTCGTCGTTCATCGCCATGCGTGCAAACGTTTCGCGGATATCGCGCGCTGCCGCAAGCGGATCGGGATTACCGTTGGGGCCTTCGGGGTTTACATAAATAAGCCCCATCTGCACGGCGGCCAGCGGGCTTTCCAAATCGCGTTCGCCCGAATACCGTTTGGCATCGTCGAGCCATTTGTGCTCGGCTCCCCAATACACATCCAGCTCAGGCTCCCACACATCTTCTCTTCCGCCTCCAAAACCAAATGTTTTAAAGCCCATTGATTCCAGCGCCACATTGCCTGTAAGAATCATAAGGTCGGCCCACGAAATTTTGTGTCCGTACTTTTGTTTTATTGGCCATAACAAGCGGCGTGCTTTGTCGAGGTTTGTGTTGTCGGGCCAGCTGTTGAGTGGTGCAAAACGCAATTGCCCTGCTCCTGCTCCGCCGCGGCCATCGGCTGTACGGTAGGTACCTGCGCTGTGCCATGCCATCCTGATAAAAAACGGACCATAATGGCCAAAGTCGGCCGGCCACCATTCCTGCGAATCGGTCATGAGTTTATGCAGGTCTTTTTTCAATCCTTCATAGTCGAGGGTTTTAAATGCTTCGGCATAATTGAAATCCTTGTCCATAGGATCGGATAAAGAGGAATTTTGCCTCAGCATGCTGAGCTTTAACTGATTGGGCCACCAGTGATGGTTTTTGGTGCCGCCGCCTCCCAGGCTTTGCCTGTGGCCTGCCCCTGTTACAGGACAACGCCCTGCATTTGTGCTGTTTTCCATATTATTTGATGTTTAGGTGAGTTACAATGCTGCATACTGGTTTTAAAATTTGTTTTCGCTTGCCTGCCCGCCCTGATTTTAAACCTTACGTTGGCTCAGTTAGCGGTGAGTTAAATTACCCCCGGCAGGCAGTTGTTTTGTTTCTCATAAATTTAGTGGATTCGCAATGTTAAAACAACCTTGTTGAGGTTAAGTTTTTTTAAGTGCAAATAGCCAATATAAAAACAGCGGTCAAACGTAATTGACAGAATATAACGTATGCTAAACCAACAAGCGCAATTGCCGTGGTCACTTTGCGCGACCCACCACTTCAAATTTCACCTGCGAGCTTATTCCATTCTCGTCAATAAGGGTAAGCTGGTGGCTGCCTGGCGATGGATTGAGTGCCAACTGGTGAATTTCTTTGGTTTCGCCAATGTACTGGTCATCCAGATGCCAGTATATTTTTAAACCCGGATTGCGGTGCGTGGCCTCGAACACCGTGCGGCCAATGCTGCCGTCAATTTCAAGCGGTACATAAATGCGCGTGTTGGGTCGGGGATAAAGCACGGTAAAAGCCCGGTCCGAAATTTTTGCGAGGCAGGCCGGCTCGTAATCGGGCAGCGAGCGGTATGAGGGATGATTGAATTTGTAATATTTTTCGACCAAGGGCGGTAACACAAACCAGCTAACGTGTTTCATATTATAAACACTTTCGCACTCGCTGTCAACGCGATATTTGCCATTTTTGTTCAGGTGAATGATTTGATGGTAAGGGCAGGCCGGCGCACCAAGGCAGGAGACTGGAATAAGGGCCGTGTCGGCTTTTTCGCACTGGGGCAAAGCGCGATGTCCGCTTTCAATACACACCGGCACGCGCGCGTATTCTTTGCGCGGCATTTCAAACCACTGTGCGCTTTTGGGCAATTGCCCGAAGAGGTCGAACAGCAAAGGGGCGGCGGCTTTAATACCCGTAAGGCCCGGGCGGCCTTCGCCATCGGCATTGCCAATCCAGACAGCCACCACATACTCGGGTGTTACACCAATGGCCCAGGCATCCCTGAATCCAAAACTGGTGCCTGTTTTCCAGGCAATTTTTTGCGCCGAGGCAAAGGCACGCCAGTTACCATCCTCATCGGGCCTGTTTACATCCACCATGGCTTCAAAGGTGGTGTAAATGCAGGCGCGGTTTTGTAAACCAGTCGCACCGCGCTTTTCCTGCCTTTTATTTTTCTTTCCTTTTCTCACATCTCTCAAAAAAGAAAGCGGTTTTGTTTTGTCCTGCTTCAGTTGTTGCGCAAGGTTCAGGTAAGCGGCGTTCAGCTCATCGAGCCGGGCTTCGGCACCACCCAAAATAAGCGAAAGCCCGTAATACGTTGCCGGTTTGTGAAGTGTGCTTAATCCCAGTTGACGAAGGTCGCCCTGAAATTTGGAGAGGCCATACTCGTTGAGCAAACGCACCATGGGGATGTTGAGGCTGCGCGCCAGGGCTTTGTTGGCGGCCACGGCCCCATCGTATTGTTTTGTAAAATTTTTGGGCGCAAAGCTGCCGTATTGGGTTGGGATGTCGGGCAAGAGCATGTTGGGAGTTATCACTCCGTCTTCAAGGCATTTTTCGTACAGAAAGGGTTTTAAAATGCTGCCTGTGCTGCGTGGAGCACAAATACAATCCACATCGCCCGCGTGCTCGGCATTGCGGTTGGCCGTGTTGCCAATGTAAACCAGCACCTTTCCAGATTTTACCGAACTGATAATTACCGCCCCGTTGTATATTTTATTTTCAGCCAAAATCTGACTATGATAGGCCAGCTGCTGCATGGCTTTTTGCTGCATGTTGGCATCAATGCTGCTGTAAATGGTTTTACCGCTTTGCCCTTCCTGCATCAGGCGGCTTAATAAGTGAGGCGCCAGTTGCGGCAGCGGGAGCGGCCTTTCGGGCAATGGTTCGGCCAGCGCCAGCTCGTAAGTGGTTTTGTCGAGTTTATTTTTTTCATAAAGGCGTTTCAGTAAACGGTTGCGTTTGGCCAGCAGGCGTGCATGATTTTTGCCCGGATAAATCAGACCCGGCGCGTTGGGAAGCACCGCCAGCGTAGCGCATTCGGCCCAACTCAGGTTTTCGGAACTGCGGCCATAGTAGCGCCAGGAGGCGGCCTCAAGCCCCACCACATTGTTGCCGAAGGGTGCGTGGGCCGAGTAAAATCCAAGAATTTCATTTTTTGAATACCGTATTTCGATGCGTGTGGCCAGTACCATTTCGAGTGTTTTTTCGCTCATGGTACGCGGCGGATTTTTGCGCATCATACGGGCCAGCTGCATGGTAAGGGTGCTGCCACCGCTCACCACTTTTTTGTTGCGGAAGTTCTGAACCACGGCCCTGCCGATGCCGCGCAGGCTGATGCCATAATGTTCGTAAAAGCTGCGGTCTTCGAACTCAAGCAAACAAGTTTCAAATTTTTTGGGCACTTTTTTTCCGGGGCTAAAGCGCCATTGCCCGTCGGTAGCAATTTTGGCGCCCAGCAGTTTACCATCCTTATCAAGCAAAACCGTTGAGTCGGGGTCGGTAAAAAGTTCATCGGGAAGGCAACAAACATACCAGGGCACAAAAGCAACACTAAAAAGCAGAAGCAGGCGTAAGCTCCATTTTTTAAGGAAGGGTTTCATGCTTTTGCGGCCCCAGCGGTTGTTCATTTTCAGCATCAAAAATAGTCAGGCAAAAGCGGGCCGGGGAAGCATTTTATTATTCGCCGGTTTTGGGCTTGGAAGTGTTTTTTATCTTTGATTAATTGCAATACGATTTGAACCGCCCGAAACCAATATTTTTCCTTTTGTGCGCCCTGTCTTTCCTTCAGCTCCGGGCCCAGCAGTACAGCTTCCGTAATTATTCGGTGAAAGACGGGGTGGCTCAGTCGCAGGTGTACAGCCTGCTGCAGGACAGCCGCGGGTTTTTGTGGATGGGCACACGGGGCGGCGGACTAACGCGTTACGACGGCGTAAATTTTAAAACGTTTACAGTAAAGGATGGGTTGGTGAACAATTACGTGTTTGAAGTAAAAGAGGGGCCCGACGGTAAATTATGGATTGGCACCAACAACGGGCTTTCGGTTTACAACGGTATTGCTTTTGTAAACTACATTCCGAGCGGCGACTCCAGTCAGGTCTGGATTCAGCACCTATCCTTCGATAAAAAAGGCCGGGCCTGGCTGGCTACCAACAACGGCATTTTGTTGTTCGACGAAACAAAAACATTCAGCAACATCAGCATCAAAGTGGGTCAGCGCAAAACCGTGATCAACTCCATTTACTGCGACAGCGACGGCTCGGTATGGTACGGCACGGCACTAGGCCTGTACAGGATAACTGAAAACAATCGCCTGTTTAACGTTGAAAAATACAACAACACCCCTGGCTTTCTGAGTAACTCCATTAACGTGATTAAAAAAGATAACGCCGGAAACCTTTGGGTGGGAACTTACGGCGATGGCATTTATGTGTTGCGCAAACGCCGCTTTTACCGCATTGATCCTGCCAACGAACTTTACAAACAAACCATACTCGATATTTATTTCGACCGCAGCGATAATGCCTGGATCGCCACGCTTCAGCGGGGCGTGGCGCAATACAACACAGTGGCCAAGAGTTTTAACTGGCTGGGCGAAAACGAGGGACTGAGCAACAACCACGTGCGCAGCATTATACAGGACAACAGCGGCAACTTTTGGTTCGGCACTTCGGGCGGCGGGGTTTGTAATTACTTTGGCAAACAATTTACCCATTACGACAAATCATCAGGGCTGGGCGGCAACTTTATTTACAGTATTTTCCGCGACAGCAAACAGCGATTGTGGATAGGCACTTCTGACAAAGGACTGAGTGTGCTCGATAGCTCCCGCTTTTTTAATTTCAACGCTTCAAATGGTTTTGCCGATGTAAAGGTAAAAGCCATCGGCGAAGACGACGCGGGCAATCTGTATTTTGGCACCGACGGACAGGGCGTGTACACATACGACGGCACCGGGTTTAAATTAATTGATGAGCTGAGCCGGAAATACATCCGCTCCATTGTAAAGGACAATCTTGGTTCCCTTTGGATAGCCACTGCCGGTAATGGTTTGTACAAACTTAGCCCTGGCGAGGCCGGGTACGGCATAAAGCGGTTTACGAGCAACGACGGTTTGCTGCACGACCGGCTTACCTGCCTGCTTTACGATAAACAGGGCCGGCTTTGGTATGGTACCGAAAACGACGGCATTGGCATTATTGAAAACGACAGTGTGTTTGCAAAAGTGATTAACCGGCGCAACGGGCTGAGCTCAAACAGCATCCGGTGTTTGTGTGAAGATGGTAAAGGACGATTGTGGATTGGCACGGCGGGTTATGGCGTATGCATGCTGAATTTGTACAGCGTGAAGCACGATATAACATGTATAGATCACACGCAGGGTCTGAGTTCGTCGAACATTTACCTGCTGGTGAGCGATGCGCGCAACAATTTATTTGCCGGAAGCGAAACCGGGCTCGACTACCTGCAGCTGGACGGAGAAGGAAAACTTACCGGTGTGAAACATTACAGCAAAGGCGAAGGATTTACAGGCATTGAAACCTGTCAGAACTCGGTGTACAAGGATGTGGCCGGGCCTATCTGGTTTGGCACCATCAACGGGCTTTCGAAATATAATCCGGCTAATCAGATACGCAACAACAGTGAACCCATTACCAGCATTACCGATGTGAAACTGTTTTACGAGAGCATAGCAAACACCGAGTACAAACAATTTGCAGGCGACTGGAACAAAATTTCGCAGCTTGACCTGCCGCATGATCAGAACCGCATTTCATTTGATTTTATGGCCATTAATTTCAGTAATCCCGAGGCTGTAAAATACCAGTGGAAGCTGGAAGGCGCCGACAAAGAATGGTCGCCCGTATCAAAAGACAAAAGCATTTCTTACTCCAACCTGAGCGCCGGTGCTTATACCTTTAAATTGCGGGCCTGCAACGAAGACGGGGTTTGGAATAAAACACCGGTAACGTTTAAATTCAGCATCAGGCCGCCCTTTTGGCTGAGCTGGTGGTTTATTGGTTCGCTGGTGATGATTGTGGTATTGAGTGTGTACGGTTTTTTCAGGTGGCGCATTAACCGCGTAAAGGCCCGCTCGGAAGAGTTGCGAAAAAAACTACAGATGGAAAAAGAAATTGTGGAGCTCGAGCAAAAAGATCGGAAGAGCACACGTCTGAACTACAGATGGAAAAAGAAATTGTGGAGCTCGAGCAAAA
>CALMNJ010000023.1 GCA_937868675.1 uncultured Bacteroidota bacterium
AAACCAAAGAAGCATTGGTCTTCGCCCAAAAACAAAAGGCTAAAGCAGATAGCCTGACAAGGGTCGCAGAGAAAGAAAGAGCGGATGCCATAAAGGCAAGCACAAAGGCACACGATGCAGAGCTGAAAGCTAGAGCCAGCGCAAGATCGGATAGCCTCAGCAAAATGTATGCAATTAAAGCCCTCGACGATGCGCGCCAATCTGAGCGAAACCTCTTGGAGGAAAAACGAAAGGTCAATGATTCGGCCATTGTGGCCAGGCAAGCGCGTAAAAAGGCGGAAGAGAATGCCGGCCTGGCGCTGAAAGAAACGGCAGAGGCGCAAAAGGCCCGAAGCGAGGTGGAGCGGCAACGTTTGCTGGCAGAAGCAAAAAATATCGCCGCTAAGTCAGCCGCGCTGATCTCTAATCCGGATAAGGATACCCTCAGTTTGCAACTGGCCATGTTCGCATACGGGATCAATAAAAAGCTCGGCGGCCCGAGCCAGATAAAGCTTATCTACGACGCCTTAAAATCACAGCTCGATAAATACCAGTTAAAAAAATTTCATTTGCGCCGGGATGTTACTTACGAGCCTTCCTTATATGATATCAGGACCCTTGCTATTCTCGATTCAGGACGTTTTGCAACAGCAGGCGACCGGGGTGTAATCAGGATGTGGGATATAGGTGATAGCCTCAACGAAGTAAAGCCTGTATTGGTAAGCCCCCGCTGTTCCGAAGTTTTTACAAACCTTTTGTACCTCCCTGCGGCCAACTTTCTGATAGCCGGCTGTCTTTCCGGAAATCTTTTAATATGGAACCGCAGCACGCCTCAGCACCCTCCCGAAGCAATTTATTCAGCCGGGGGCAAATGCCTTTTCCTGGGCTTGCTGGGCCGCGCGGGCAACGAATATGGTTTCGCTGCGGTGTACAAAAACACAGCCCTGATATTGAAATTTGATATAACAACAAAAAAAATAACCGGCGAAAAAAAGCTGGGTGGCTTGCCTGACACGATCACAGCCGCTACCTGTTTTGAACAGAACGGAAACGTTTATTTATTGTTTGGTGCACGCCGGGAAGTTTACCGGGTTAAAACTGACATTGCCGGCAATTTCGAAGCGCCTGAGAAAATCCTGTTCTTTCCGGAAAAGATTACCTCCATGACGGCAGGCAGCGGCGGACGCCTGCTGGCGCTTGGTGGCGAAAACGGCGCACTGAATACCTATGCGCTTAGCGGCACTGGGTATCAGCTGCTTGAACAAATACGCGGCCACGTTTCAGAAGTAAGCTCTGTTTGCTTTTCAACGAACGACTCTTTGCTCGTATCCGCCTCTTTCGACTGGTCGCTGCGCCTTAGCAGCGTTTACGATCTTAAGAACGAAGACATCGTGCTGCGTGAAAAACGCGCCTGGATCAGACAGGCGGCGCTTTCAGGTGCAAACGGTCAGGTTATTTCTGTTGGACAGTCGTCGCTTGTACAGGCATGGCCTGCAGGGCAGAGCATGGCTTTGGCCGAAGTAAAAAAAATCGAACTCTATAAAAAATATCTTGATTGTAAGATAAACGAAAAGTACCTGAGAGAGGAGTTGGGCCAGGAACTGTTTGAAAGCTTACTGAAGCTGGACGGCGAGAAGGACGACATTCAAAACATATGGAACGAGCTTAAACGATTTTATCTGAATTAATGTAAATGAAAACACGCACATTTTATCTGGGGGCATATTTGCTGTTGAGTACGGTATCGTGGTCGCAAACAGAAAAGTGCGAAGGCCAGCTGCCGGTGGCACAGGATTATTATTCCGGTGGTAACTTTAACGAAGCCCTGCGGTTGCTTGAGGGGTACCGGCATTGCCTGGGTGCGCGCAACAGTGAGTATTACCTTTTGAAAGCCAGGATATGTATGGCAATGGATAAAATGGAGGAGGCGAAGGGCAACCTGGCGGGATATATTAACTCAAAAAGCGGGGCCACCCTGACCGAAAGCGATCCGCAGTTGCTCCGTGATTTTTTTAAGCAGGTTATGGACAGTCTTTCGGAAAGACAGATCACATCGGTGTCTAAATGGGCGGAGGATATTGATCTGACACCCTCCACCGTGATCCTGATAAAAGAAAATGATATTGTGCAACGCGGCTACACCGATCTGGTGGATCTGCTTGGGGACCTACCGGGCTTCGATATTTCAAAAATTTACGGCATCAATTACGCGCAGGTGTATCAGCGCGGTTTCAGGCAGGAGAATACGGAGCGCACACTATTACTCATTGACGGGATTGAGGAAAATGACGCATGGTCAAACATTGCTTATGTCTCAAAACAATATCCGCTTTCCAACATCAGCTCGGTGGAGGTGATTTATGGGCCGGCCTCTACCATATATGGCCCAAGGGCTTTTGTTGGGGCCATCAACATCATTACAAAAAGCCACCGCGATATGGTAAAAGCGATGAATGGTAAAAAAAGCAATGACTCGCTTGATCTCAGGTTGGATGCAAGAGTGTTTGGCGGGAGCTATCGAACCAAAGGCGTGGATGCGACGCTTGGAATTAAAATAAAAAAAATAACCGTACTGGTAACAGCCCGCTATTCCTCTACCGATTCGCGCGACCTGAGCTATGTTCCATTTCTGGATTATAACCCCGACGACCTGGATAAGCTGAACTACAGTACGGACAAACTTAAAAACCTTACATGTACGGATACCAGCCTGCTGGCGAAGCTTGGGATCACACCAGGCAGCAAGTACCGGAATTACTTCACGGGCTATGGCACTGGCACATTACAGATAAACCCCGATTCACTTTCGGCCGTTGCGGCCATCGCGAAAAAAACCGACAAGGAAAATTACATTCAGAAAATTAACGGAAGCACGATCGGTTTTGCAAACAACTCTTATCACTATTATGTAGGAGCAAAAATAAAAACCGAACATTTTGAGATCGGCGCCCGAACCTGGAAATGTCACGAAGGATTTAACCTGTACCAGGATATTTTTGCGGCAAGCGCTAAAAACGGCAGCTCGTGGGAGCCAATGAATACTACGCTTTACAGCGTTTACAAGCGTTCGGGCAAGAGCCTTATATTTACTAACACCAGCTCTTATGGCATTTATTCGCTTGGCAAAAACTCTTTGCGAACCTGGTATAACGGTTACTACAATCTTTTTTCTGACCCCTCTTATAGCAACCTCAACATTTTCAATATTCTTTTCCCCGACTCTGAAATAAACGGATATAAGCAGGGCTGGGCCAACAAGTATTTCTTTTACCGCGCAACTCAGTTCAGGAACGACGCGAGATTAAACTACTCTAAAAACAGGCTCGATGTTTTTGGCGGGATTGAAGTGCGCAGCAGCCAGCTGCAGGGCGATTTTATCACCTACGAAAACGTGGCCGGACCCATACTTCCCGACCAGTCGAGTGCAGCGCTGGCTGAAACTCAGGGAACCGTTTCGGGGCAGAGCAAGGGCTCCAACAGTTACGGTGTTTTTGACCTCGGTATTTACAGCCAGGCTGTTTATAAACTAAAAGATTCCGTATTGTACCTTACCTGCGGCGGGCGTTTCGACTATAACCGGATCCGCAGCAACGACGGATTTGGCGGCAGGTTTAACCCGAAACTGGCGCTGGTTTATGTAAAACGCAGTTTATTATTCAAGCTCATCTATGCAAGCGGGCTGCAGAACGCTTCCAACTGGACCAAATATTCAACTGGCGGAGGCCGCACCGCCAACGGCACGCTTAAGCCCGAGGCCATCCGGAACGTGGAGTTTATTGTACAAAACAAACAACGAACAACTGACTACAATTGGGACGTCTGCGCCTTTTTTTCGGACATCACCAATGCCATATCTGGAGGGGTTGACCCAAACGACGGAAAAAAGAAAAACATGAATAACGGCCGTTATAATATATTAGGTGTGCAGATTAATTTCGGATACGTTCCATTTAAGAAACCGTTCTCGGTCTATTCGAACCTTACCTACAACTCAGCCACACAAACCGAGAATGCCTCCACTGAATACTTCATAAATAAAGCCATCGGCGACATTGCTCCGGTGAAGTTCAACGCAATTGCCAATTACCACTTGCGCGCGAAAAAACAGGATCTGAACTTTAATCTTCGCGCCAATTATGTAGGTACACGACCAGTGGGGCCTAATACTACCGTAACACAAAACAGTGGTATCAATAACACAAATAGCATTCCGAGGTTTCTGGTGTTTTTCGGTACCATCGGATACAAACCAGGATTTTTTAATCCGTTGCTCATCCAACTAAGCATTAATAATATTTTGGACCGGAACATCCTCGGCAACGCGGTTGATTACTACAACCCGGGGGCCCGCACAGCATCTGGCAATTATACCACGGCTTATCAGGGAGAGCAGCCCTGGGTGCCTCAAAACCGGCGGAACTTTCAACTCACGATAAGATACGCGCTGTAAAATGCCCAGGCCGCTCGATTGGATATTTAAACACCTGAAAACAGAGCCGGGGGCCGCCGGGCGGATTTCGCTGCTGTTTCTGCATTCTTTTTTTTCAGGCGTTTTCATCTCCATTTACTTTTCTACGGCCAACGCCGAGTTCCTCAACAATTACGGCATTGCCTGGTTACCCGCAGGCTACCTTGCTTCGGGGCTGGTATCCTATATTTCCGTTCTGGGGTACACGCGGCTGTTAAAACGAAGGGCCGGCTACTCCGCGTTACAGAGCGCATTGTTTTTTTTGTTTTTCATCACTGCTTTTTTGAAGCTGCTATTTTACATTCCATCCCAGCCCCTGATAAAAATTACAAGTCTGGGGGTTTTCCTGTTTGCGCGTTCATTTGTGTCTATTTCGGCGCTCGAACAATCGGCGGTTCTTTCAAGGGCCTTCAATCTGCCGGAGAGTAAAAAATACGCTGGCATTATCGGTGCGGGAGGGATTGTCGCCTCTATAATAGGCTATATTTCGATCCCGCTGCTGATGCCGTATTTGCATTCACGCATTGATGTTTTATTCATAGCACTGGCGGGCATGGGGGCGTCCATCTATTATCTTCATAAAATTAACGTCAACATCGGCCCCGGCGATCAAACTGCAGCAAAACAACAGCCTGACAGGGCACAGGTGCCACTGCGTACTTTGTTGCAAAACAAATTTATCCGCCTTATGGCCGTTTGTGGAGGAATCTCAATGATGGCTTTGTGCTTCATCGACTTCAGCTTTTCGGTGAGTGTTAAAAAAACATTTGCAACACCCGAACAGTTATCCTCATTTATGGGTGTCTTTTTCTGTATTCTTAAAACCGGAAGTTTTATTATGTCGTTGCTGTCTCCCAAAATATTCAGAATACTTGGGTTAAAAATTGGCATTATAACGGTTCCTGCCATTTGTTTGTTCTTAGCTGCCAGCCTTGCAGGCGTTATACTCTTTCCTGGCAATGCGGTGATCGTTGTTACGGTATTATCGCTTTTGCTTAGAATGCTGTTTCAGATTTTCAGGGAGGCGATCGAAGATCCCACCTTTCGCATTCTGTATTTATTTTTGCCTCCCACAGAGCGGCTGGAAACACAAGCTAAAATCGAAGGGGCAACCAAGCAACTCTTTATAATAGCAGCGAGTAGTATCCTCCTTATTACAGAGGCATTGGCAAAAGACAACATGATGACTCTTATTTATTTCATTGTTGTTCCCCTGTACGCCTATTGGTTTTTTTCGGCCCTTCGCCTTGTGTCTGCACTTAAAGAAAAACTGGCCGCCATGCTAAGCACCCGGCAGGATAGCAAAGAAAATGAAAACGGCGGAATTGTGAGACTGCTTGAGCGCTTCTTCAGATACAATCACAGCAACGACATATTGGATATGCTGCTGCATAGTACCGAAAAAGCCTCCCCGGCAAAAGTTCCTTATCCGTTGGCAAGCCCTCCGCTCAACTACTACTGTTATGTGCCACACCATAAGCTTAATTACCTTAAGCACGAAGCCGGTTTTTCGCGCTTTGAGATGAAGGTGGACAATCCCATACTTATTCTACCACCTTTATTCAAACAGACCCGGCAAAAAGTCACGTATTTGTCCGACACGATCGATGAAAAGGAGTTACTGGCCGCCCTGGCCGGCGTTAAAAAACCTGACAATTCTATCAGGCTTAGGTTATTACAGATGCTTGACGAGTCGGAAAACACACATTGTAAAAGAATGGTTATTAATATACTCAGCCAAAATAACAGTGGAGAGCTGATGAACGATGTTGAAACCTACCTGAACTACCCCGATTATATTGTGCAGACCCACATGCTGAAAACGATGGAGCGGAAAGGATTTAAGGCTGATGAGAAAAGGGAAGAGCTTTTTTTAAATACGCTTGATAAGATCATTTATGATCTGGCCTGGTTGTTCTCGGTAATCAGCGCTATTCCGCCCGGAAAGCAATTTGCAGATCTGGCAGAGGCCATCAAAGAAGAGGAGCTGCAGTTTAAAGACCAATTGCTGTCGGTGCTTAGCTGGAAATATGACGCAAATGCCATCAAGGTTCTGCGCAAAACCTTTGTGGGCGAGGGCGGTGTGCCGGGTGGCAACATGATAGCCATGGAGCTTCTGGAAAATATTCTTGAGCGGGAGCTTAAAAGAAAAGTTATTCCGGTTTTTGAAAGTAGTACTTATGCAGGCAAAGTTTCGGTGCTTGCCGCCTGGTATTATTTCCCGAAGCAATCACCCGAAGAAGCGCTTGTTAGTCTTGTTCACCGCAACTACAACAGGGTAAGCCCCTGGGTAAAAGCCTGTGCACTGAAGGCGCTTACCTCTTTTCCCGAAAACATCTGGTGGCCCCAGGTAGGAGGCTGCCTTTTTCATCCCAACCTTTTGATCAGGGAGGTTGCACGCTGTATATTACAGGATAACAAACCCAATTATTATTTACAAACGCTGAAGCCCTATGGGCATTCGAAACGCATAAGCGAGACGGACGTAAAGGACCCTGACCTCTTTGAACGGACAAAACTGATCAAACGCCTTCCAGTCCTTAAAAAGGCAACTCATTTCGACTTGCTCGATGTTGCAGCGCAGATAACGACGCATCAAAGCACGGGAACAAAAAAGGTGGCGGGAGTTGATTTTAAAAAGGACGATCCCCTGATTATTCTTGAAGGCCGCATTATTCTGGAATTTAGTGGGCGCCTGCCGGCAACCATGCTAAGCATGGGTATACTTACACCTGCCGTACTTCAGGACGAGAACATAATCTCAGTTTTTACCTGTAGACAAAGCCGCCTGATGTTTTTTCCGAGGGAGACTCTGAACCAGCTTATGATCTCATCGGAGGAAGTGTATATGGAGGCGGCTGCATACGCCAAAAATTAATATAAAAATAATAACATGACCCAGGAAGAATATTTTGAGCAGCGCCTCAACAACCAGCTTGACTGGTACAATAAAAAAAGCAGTTATAATAAAAAAATGTTCATGCGCCTGAAAGGTGCCGAAATAGGGCTGGCTCTGCTTATTCCCTTTTTGACAGGCTGTGTGCCCATGGAAACGATCTGGGCCAAATTGTTTGTAGGTGTTTTAGGAGTGGTGGTAGCCGGAATCGCCAGCATCCTTTCGCTTTACAAATACCATGAAAACTGGATAGAGTATCGTGGCGCAACGGAAGCGCTTAACTACGAAAAGTTTTTATACCTGACCGGCTCAGGCTATTACATGGAAAACAATACCCTTCGTGCATTCGTTGAGCGGGTGGAGGGTATTTTATCGAAGGAAAATTCGCGATGGAGTCAAAATAATGTAACTCAAAAAAAGGAAGGGCATCCGGAGTGCAAATATAATTCAGGAAAAGCCCCACATTAACACTAAATGAACAAAATAAATTTACAAACCTTTGAAGGTTAAGCCTGTTTCGTACGCCCCCGCTGCTTTCTCGTCTCTGCCTGAGAGGTGGAATATACTCCCCGTCTACATGGTGTAAACAAAAAACTCCGCTTTCGCGGAGTTAATTCAATGCGTCCGGCGGGGTTTCCCACCTTCATTCCATAATGGCGGGATAAACTTCTCGCCCAACCCCCTGCGTTGGTAACACTTTTATGGAAGGACAATTTGCAACGCAGGGGGTACGCCCAAAAAGTCCCCAACCTTTCTGACTGACCCTTTAGTTTTATGAAAAGAAAAGCTATCTTTGATGTACTCCAGTTTCTATAAATCTCCCGCTTATTAATTATTTAAATTCGAGAATTATGAAAAAATTCACATGCATTCTGCTATTGACTGTGGTTACAACGGTGTTGTATGCGCAACAAATTCCGTTGAATACCCGGTACACAAAGTTGTGCCAGGTTTGGGGTTATTTAAAATATTTCCATATCCGGCCTTCCAACTGCCTGGTTAACTGGGACAGTGTTTTGGTGGTCAATGTACAGGCTGTTAAAAATGCCAGCACCAGTGTCGCATTTAATAATGCTATTCAAAATGTGATCAGTGCCGCCGGCAATATGCCTCTGCCTGGTACACCCCTGCCGACGTACCCGGCAGCAAATAATACCAATTTAAATTTAGGCTGGTTTTTCGATCCTGTTTTTACTGCCTCCATCTCTGCGCAGCTGGACAGTGTAAGAAGCCGCTTCAGACCACATACCATTTGTAATGTCGCAAACTATACAAATAATTCCTGGATCGATTTTACAGGAGAAAACTTAAACATACCGAATCCTAAATACCCTACCGAAGAGTACCGGCTGCTCGTAACTTTCAGGTATTGGAATTATATTGAGTACTTTTTTAACGGCAAAAACCTGATGGATGTTCCATGGCTGAACAACCTCAGCAATCATGTTAACGGCATTGCGTCGGCCATTGACTCAACCGATTACCATCTCAAAATGCTGGAGATGATAACCGGAATCAATGATACTCATGCTTCAGGAACCTCGGGAAGTCCGGTGAGAAACTATTTTGGCTCATACAGGCCTCCTTTTAAAGTGGCCTACATCGAGAACAAGGTGGTGGTGGTTAATACATTCACAAATACGCCGGCAGGCATTAACAAAGGCGACGTGATCAGCAAAATAAACGGCGTAAGCGTTGACACCCTGATGAAACAACGCATGAGGTATATTCCGGCATCCAATAGCGCAGCGCTTAAAAGAGACCTTTTAACAGGCAACAAGAACATTTTCCTGGGTCCGGCCGGCTCTTCGCTTACCCTTGAGATACAAAACGTATCAGGCGTATCAGATATACCGGTAACGCGGAGCCTGGATCACGTTACTTATTACAATAATTATTTATATGCCGGCAATTCTTATTTTCAGTTGCCGGATATATATTGCAACATTGGTTACGTACACATGGGAAAACTGGTTAACGCGGAAGTTAATGACATGTACGATTCTTTGAAAACAAAAGACGCCATTATTTTTGATATCAGGAATTACCCAAATGGCACCGCATGGAGCATTTGTCCTAAACTCGCATCGAATAACTATTCTTATGTCAAACTTAACGACCCGAGCATTACTTATCCTGGTATTATGAAGCAAGTCCTTACATCTACCGTTGCAAGCGACGGTGTTTACCCCTACCAGGGTAATATTTATGTGCTTGTTAATGAGGAAACGCAAAGCCAGGCCGAATATTCTACCATGATGTTGCAGGGAATCGGCGCCAAAGTTAAAGTAATAGGTTCGCAAACGGCCGGTGCCGACGGCAACATTTCTTATTTAAGTTTTCCGGCGGGCTTTTTTTCTGTTTTTTCAACCCTAGGGGTTTTTTATCCTGATAATACAGCCGCACAGCGTACCGGCGTAAAAATCAATTATACGGTTACACCAACCATTAATGGCGTCAGAAACAACAAGGACGAGCTCCTGGAATTTGTTCTATTTCAGCTCGAAAAATGCGACGCGCTTGGTGTTCAGAAAAGCGCTTCATCAGAACTTTCGGCAAATGTTGTTCCAAACCCATTTTACGGAAATGCACAAATACAATTTGGGTTAAATGCCGACTCAGAGGTAGAATTGATCATTTTTGACAGCAATGGCAAAATGATTAAAAAAGTTTACAACGCTAAATTAAGTCCAGGGCAGCACTCCTTCAACATTACCGCTGACGATATGCCCGCAGGCGTTTATAACGCGAGGCTAAAAGTAAAAGACCGGATATTGGTAAAAAAACTGGTAATAATCAGGGGATAGTGACATGGTTTATAAGATAACCCAATATTTCAAAAACCGGAGACAGTATAAGATCGACACTCAAAAAGTATTTATTATCGGTTGGGCCAAGCCACGGCATGGCCGGTGCAGGCTTTCATTTATTACGTGATGGCCTGCACCGCCACCGGGCTGCTTCAGGTTCCCACGCAGTTGAGGGGTCTTTATTTTCGCGCCCCAAGAGACCGGCGCGAAAAAAGAACTCAACCTTGCGCATCCCATGGCGCGGTCATCCGTATTTTAAACCTGTGTTTTTTCGTTCGATTTTGAGCCAAAAAGCCCGTTTTGTGTTAAATTGCCGGAAAGTTGTCTGTCAACAAAACTCTCTTAAAACGCCAAAAACCGCGTTGTGCGCGGTTTTCGTGGCTTGCAGTGGCGGCCTGCGCACCGTCTCGCTCAAATGCCAACCGGCATTTGCCGTTCCCACCTGGGCTCCCCTCCCTCGTCGGGATAAACTTCTCGCCCAACCCAAAAAACAAAAGCCCTTACGGGCTTCTAATGTGCTCCCACCTGGGCTCGAACCAGGGACCCTCAGATTATGAGTCTGATGCTCTAACCGACTGAGCTATAGGAGCAAAATTTGTCGGGGTTGCAAAAATAGATAAATGCACCATATTTGCAAAATAATCGTGAGACACATCAAAAACATCATTTTCGATCTGGGCGGCGTCATCATTAACCTTGCCCCCGAATTAACAACGCTTGAGTTTGACAAGTTAAGCGAGATCCCGTTTCAAAAGGCATTTAACTCGCCCCTTAAAACACAGCTTTTCGACCGCTTTGAAAAAGGCCAGATGGGAGAAGTTGATTTTTTTGAAAAACTTAAAAAAGAACTTCGTTTCCATGGAAGCTATCAAGACATGCTAAAGGCCTGGAACGCCATGCTGCTTGGAGTGCCCGACAGCCGACTTGATTTGCTGGTGCAGGCCAAACTTAACTATCGCACCTTTTTGTTAAGCAATACCAACGAAGCTCACGTTGCGGCATTTGAAAACGATTTGTACCACACAAACGGGGTAAAACATCTGAGTGACTATTTTGAAGAAACCTATTACTCTTGCCGAATTGGTATGATTAAACCAGACCGCGAAATTTTTGAATTTGTTCTTCACAGAAACAAACTCAAAGCATCCGAAACTGTTTTTATTGATGATTCGCCTCAGCATGTGAAAGGTGCCGGCGAGTGCAGCATAAATGCCTATCTGATGCAGCCAAACATGGACATCGAAGAATTGTTGGAGCAACTCAGGCTTTTATAAAAGTCATAACAGCTTCAAAAAACGGCCCGGGTTTTTCGGCATGTATCCAGTGGCCGGCACCTGCAATTGTTTTTACCGTAAGGTTTTGGAAACGGGTTTCAAAATCATGAATGTCTCCGGCGGTTACATAATCAGAAAGCTCGCCACGCAATACCAGCGTGGGAACAGAACTTTTAAAAAAGGAAACTGAAACCATCATGTTATCATAATTTTCAGTAATCGCTTTTAAGTTAAAGCGCCAATCCATGCGGTTGTCAGTTGCGTCTTTCCAAAAAATATTTTTGAGTAAAAACTGTTTGGTGCCAAAATCGCGGATGTATTCATTCATTACAGCCTCCGCCTCTTTTCGGGTGTTGATGGTTGAAAAATCAACAGCATGGAGTGCTTTAAAAACAGTTTCGTGGTGCGGTGGGTAAACGCGTGCAGCCATGTCGGCCAAAATGAGTTTATCAGCGATGGCAGGATGCAGGTTTTCGAAAAACATCACTGTTTTCGCGCCCATGCTATGGCCCAGCAAAATGGGTTTTTCCAGCGCATGATCGTTAATAAACTCCAGTAAATCTCCGGCCATCAAGCTGTAGTCCCACTCACTGCTGTGTGGCGACAAGCCATGATTGCGCTGATCAACCGTAAACACCCTAAGTCCTTTTTCAGCGAAATTTTTCGCCAGGGTATTCCAGTTATCGCTTTGCCCAAAAAGGCCGTGCAAAATAATGAGGGCTTGTCCCTCTCCAAATTCCCGGTATGCAAGTTTCATTAAACCACAAAGATATAAAGCGCCTGACAAAAATAGCCTCCGTCGTCAAAACCATTCATTACCGAGTGTTCATTTGGTTAGGGTGTGTAGAACCAATGGCATAAACTTCCTCATATTTTTCCCCGAAAGTAAAATCCGGTTTCAATTCAAGCAATGAAATGTAACACAAAAGTCTTGTGATTAATGTGGTTTAAGTGCCGGGAATGGCCGGATTTAGTCTTTTAATTGCCGCAGATACATTTGTATAGTATTCTCAAGGCCAAAATACAAAGCATCGCTGATGAGCGCATGGCCGATCGAAACCTCTAGCAAACCAGGGATCGTATTGTGGAAGTAGGCCAGGTTTTCAAGGTTTAGGTCGTGCCCGGCGTTAAGACCAATGCCATGCTTTTGAGCCAACTCGGCAGCCCGTTTAAACGGAACAATTGACTGGTCTTTATGTTGCGGATATTGCCTTGCGTATTCTTCTGTGTAAAGCTCAATCCGGTCGGTTCCGGTAGCTTTGGCACCTTCAACCATTTTTTCGTTTGCATCCACAAAGATCGAAGTGCGTATTCCATGTGATTTGAAGAGGGCGATGGTGTCTTTAAGAAAATCTCTGTGGCTGAGCGTGTCCCAGCCATAATTACTGGTAATCTGTCCCTGCTCGTCAGGCACCAGAGTTACCTGTTGTGGTTTTACTTCCAGAATAAGCGCTACAAATTTTTTTTTTTTTTTTTTGCCTTCAATATTAAATTCTGTTTTAACCAGTGGCTTTAGAAGCCTTACGTCGTTATACGTAATATGCCGCTCGTCGGGTCGTGGGTGAACGGTAATGCCCTGAGCCCCGAAACGCTCAATATTGGCCGCTGCTTTTAATAGATCCGGCATGTTGCCGCCACGAGCATTGCGGAGGGTTGCAATTTTATTTATGTTAACGCTGAGCCTGGTCACTTTGGAACTTTGTTAGAATTTGTAAAATAAGACGTAAAACTAATTAATTTAATAAAATAAAAAAAAAGAT
>CALMNJ010000024.1 GCA_937868675.1 uncultured Bacteroidota bacterium
GCAAAAAACAGGAATGGAGTACAGGGTGCTGTTTGACCGGAAAGAGGGCGATTATTTTATTGGCCGCACCGAGTTTGATAGCCCTGATGTGGACAATGAGGTGTTGGTAAAAGCAGGGCCGGAGGTTTATGTCAGGGTTGGTGATTTTGCCAAAGTAAAGATTACAAGTGCTACGGATTTTGATTTATATGGTGAACTGATTTAAACCCTGAATGCTTAAGTTTTTAAGGAAACCATATCCGTTTTTAGGCAATATAGCGCACGATTTAAAAAGCAATTTTCTTATTGGACTTTTTGTTGCCTGTTTTCTGGCCATATTTCAGCCATTTCAGATAAATGAATGGCATACCCACTTTAAGTTGTTAAAGTTACTGGGCTTTGGAATGGTGTCGTTTATTGTTCCCAGCGTTTTTAATGTGTTGCTTCCACACCTGTATGTGTCGCGAACCATTGAAGACAACTGGAATGTAGGAAAAGAAATTGCAACCATTATGGGCATAATAATGACGATTGCCCTTGGAAACTTATTGTTTGGCAACTGGCTTGGCATTATGCCCCTGAGTCTGAGTGCTTTCTGGAGCATATTAGCGGTAACCTGTATCATTGCCATATTTCCGGTAACCGTGCATGTAATTATCAAACACAACCGGCTTTTGCGTATCAACCTGAAACGGTCTCTTGAACTCAGCAGACAAATGGCAGAACGCCACGAAATAGAACTTAACAATGTACAAAACAAGTTACAGGATCAAAATTTTACTGAAGCTCAAAAAACGAACATTGAGTTAGTAGCTGAAAATAATAAGGACAAAATACATTTACTGCCCGAACAAATCCTGTTTATTGAGTCGGCCGACAATTATTGTAATGTGGTGTATATGGAGAACAATGCCAGAAAAAAGCATTTACTCCGGAGCAGCCTAAAGCGAATAGAGGGGCAGATAAACCAATCGGGGATTTTACGTTGTCACCGCACCTATATCGTTAACCTCCAAAATGTGTCGCGCGTGGAGGGCAATGCAGCAGGATACAAACTCTATTTTTACAACAGTTCCGATTTTGTTCCTGTTTCCCGTAATTTTGTGCAGCAAATAAACCGGCACTGGCAAACACTTAATCCGCAGTAAAGGGCTTGTCAAACATCCCAAACTCCGGTTGAATACCCCAAAATACATCCTGTTAACCCAAATCCCTGCTTTTCAAACCTTTAATTTGCGGTACGCTGATGCGGCAATTAGTTTTGCTTCTCAATTAAAGCACTGGCATGTACCTAGTCGTCCCTCAAAAAGTCTGGAGCACCCGCAATTGAATATTTGAAAACGAAAATACTTTAAACTTAATCTGCCGGAATTAAAAGAAATCTTTGAAAAAACCCGCAGAAAAACAACGCGCATTAATAAATAAAAGAATGACCCGAATTATAAAATACAGATTGTTGCGCCAGGGATTGTAGCGGAAAGCCCACAGCCACGGGTGAAGCAGAGCGAAACCCCGTGGCGAGGACTTGAAGCGTAAAGCCCGACCCGAATGGGGCGCCCAAAAAAGGATAAAAGTACTTTTTGAGACCCGACTAACTATATAATAAAAGCAAACCGTAAATTCGTATGACAAAGAACAAGAGACAATGTCTGGCCTTGGCAGTAATTGCCACAGCACTTCTTGTCAGAACCTTTAATGAAAGGTTCAATGTTTTGATTTATAATGATAAACAGAGCCAGCATTTTTATTTAAGCTGCTTTGCCCAAGTACTTTATTATTTGATTCCGGTGTTGGCAATTCTATTGGGGTTTTACAAACCCTCTTAGTTAATTAATGAATTGCATATTGGTCATGGCTTTTTTAAGGGACTTTATCTGGCATTCCTTTTTACAATCCCCATGCTGGCGGGCTATTATTTAATGGGCCGTTATAATACAAATTACTCCATTCTTAGAAACTGCACCTTTGCTTTTAAAGATGCGTTTCGCGAAGAACTTTTTTACCGTGCCTTTTTATTTGGGCAGCTTTTCCGAACAGCGAAATGGGGCTTTTTACCGGCGGTGGCCATAAACGGTTTCATCTTTGGAGCCGCCCATTTATACCAGGCTCACAGCATAGCCCAAAGTGCCGGGGTTTTTGCGGTAACATTTGCCGGTGCCGTTTGGTTTACCTGGCTTTTTATTGAATGGAATGGGAATTTATGGCTTCCTGTATTCCTGCATTTCTTTATGAATTTATACTGGGATTTATTCAGCACAGAACAATCTGCATTGGGCGGACTTATGTTGAATTTACCAAGACTCCTCACGATTGTTCTTTCTGTTTACGTAACCATTAAGTTGTGTCAGTTAAACAACCGGCATTTAAATTTAAACCGATCAAATTTAATCCGGCAATGATTGCGGTAGTTGACTGTTTTACTGCGTAAGAAACAAATCTAAATTTTACAAAACCATGAATACCATCTACCAGAGCCTTAAATTACTGCACATAGCTGCGGGTTCGCTGGCATTGCTTTTTGGCCTTACTGCAATTTTATTAAGAAACAATACTAAAAAACATCGCCCCATCGGAAAAATATATTTCTGGAGCATGACCGTGATCTTTTTAACCGCTATGTTCATGGCCACTTATAAATTCAACCTCTTCCTTTTCTTCATCAATATTTTCACCTTTCACGCTGCCTTTACTGCATACCGTTCGCTAAAACTAAAAAAACTGCACGAAGGGCAGAAACCTGAGTATCAGGATTGGCTGATGGATGCGCTTAACGCAACCGCCAACGTGGGTCTGTTGATCTATGGTGTGTATTATGCTTTGCATTACTCTATTGAAGGTGGAATTATCCCAATGGTTTTCGGAAGCATAGGCCTGCGAAATTCGTGGGTAAACATCAGGCGCCTGAGGGGCGTGATCCGTCACAAAAATTATTGGTTGTTAGCCCACATTGGCGGCATGCTCGGAAGCTACATCGGCGCCATAACAGCGTTTTTGGTAAACAATAATCAAAAACTGGGTATTCCTGACATGGTGGCCTGGCTTGGACCTGCTGTGTTTATTGTACCCTTTATTATAAGGGAAGTAAGGTTTTACGAAAAAAAAGCAACCCTGCATCAATGAAAAAATCACTCCTTTTTATTCTGATTATTCCTTCTGTAACCCTGGCGCAAACTTATCTGGCACCTGATGGCAAAACCCGCCACCGCTTTGCCCAAACGGTGTTTGGTCTTGATATGCAAACCTCGTCAGGAGGTAATTCCGTTGCCATGGCCGAAACCGGTTCTGCTTCTTCATTTGGCTTTCCTGCCATGCCCTCTGCCCGCATTTATATTTCAGGCACCCACTTCTGGGGGCACGCCGAATTTTATTTTGCCTTCCAGATAAGTTTTCTCAAACACGTTTACAGAAATGTAAATTACGACGCGTCGCAATCGGATGTTTTTGGGATCAAGTATTATCCAAAGCCTATTCAGCTAAAAAGGCTCAGACCCTATGTGGGCTTTGCCGTGAGCGGCATATCGTATTGGCAAAAAATTCCCGGCGATACAAGTAACGGACCTCTGACAACCCGCATGCGATTGCCGCTCATCGCCGGAGCAACGTATTGCACCGGCAAATACCTTATTGACGCAGGCATGAGCTATTATTATGACAACAGCCTGCCTTACTATTTTTCGAGGTTTCAGAAAACCACGATCAAATACCCGCCGCTTACATTCAGGTTGGGAATACGAAAATGGCTCGAAACCACCCGCAACCTTGAAAAGCCTTATCTTGACGGAAGCACCGAAAAAATGTATCAGGCGTTAAAACAAAAACGGCGGCTAAGCAGTTGGTTTTTGGGGCTCGGTCCCTCCTCTTCCTTTTGCCTCAGGCAATCGCCATACAATACGGTGTTATATCCATTTATCGAAAAGCCTTTTGCCGCATTTTTTCCCGAACTTTCAGCCGGCTACTTTTTTGAACCCGCCAAAACCCATGTTGCGCTTTCGTTAAGAAGCATAAGCATGAAAAGCCTTGCCTACGGCCAAACGCAGGTAATGAAGCGCCGGTCTTTGTCGTTGGAAGCATTTCGGTATTTATTCGATTACCAGGGTTTTAATCCTTACCTGGGTTTGTGCCTGAGCTACGAGAACCAATCTTTCAGTCACAGCGCACAAACAATCCATGTCAATGCGTCATCGAATGTGCTTGCGCCGGGTGTTATTTTTGGTTGGGATATTTTACCGGATAAACTACAATGGATAATGCTGCGAACAAACCTTCGTTATTTTCCCAACCTAAGTCTGGAGCCGGTTAAAGATCTGAAGGTGCGGCTCGATCAGTTGGAATTTAATTTTATTCAGGTGGTGTTTTATCCACAGCGGTTCAGGAACTTCAGGCAGGCCGAAAACTGATGATTTTACAGGCTAAACTATTCCTGACACCCAATCCTGTTTCCTCACAACCTTAAAACAAAAAACTCCCGCCGGTTTTCACCGCACGGGAGCTTGTATCCGGCACTTGCAGCTGCCGGATTGTCTGACTACTCCTTAATCAGCTTTTTTACCAGATGATGATTGCCTGACTCGATGGTGATAAAATAAACTCCTCTGGCAAGGTCCGAAATCAGGATTTCTGAATTACCCGCATGATCAGATTTTCCGCTTAGCATCGTTTTCCCTGTAAGATCACAAACCGAATAACGGAATGGCGCCCCGCTGTCCAGACTTACTGAAATGATGTCGTGAGCCGGGTTCGGAAATATATTTGCCGTTTCTGACAACTCCCCGTTTGTTTTGATTCCGGTTGGAACTGCACCACAAGCTGCATCGTTGGTATAAATCTGATTTATTTCGGTTGCACTGAGTACTCCGTTATATATACGCATGTTGTCAATTAATCCGGCGTATGGGAGATTGAAGCTTAGGTTGGAACCACCCAGAATAACCCCGGTCGTATCGTAATCCACTCCAACGCTTAAGGTGGTGGTGCCTTCGGCTGTACCATTCACATATAAGCTTGTACCGCTGCTGCTGAAAGACAGGGCCAGGTGATACCAAACGCCTGTTGTGTATGATGTGGTGCTGTTCACATTTACAACATTACCGGCTGACCCCACAACTCCCACAAATTTTCCATTTGAGCCCGCAACAATTGAGTAAGCTTCAAAATTGGAACTAGCCGAGTTTTTGGTGAAAATGATATATTGGGAGCCTACTGTTGAGGAAGGTCTTGCCCATAAACTGATGGTCATGGCATTCGCCTTGAGTTTTGAACTGTTTGGTATCCTGACAAAACTGCTTGAAGAGCCACTGAAATTAAGAGCGCCCGATGCATTGCTGAAACGGTCATTTGAAGCGCTGGTACCAACAGTGGTTCCGTTAATAGCATTTACTGCATCGGTGGCATTGCCATTAAGTCCATAACAGGCCACAAGAGTAGATTGGGTTTGTGCGCTGATTGATAAAACGTTCAACGCCGAAATAAGGAGTAGTAATTTTTTCATGATTTTTAATTTTCACCAAAAGTATTCCGGTAAAAAAAAGAAATGACCACTTAGTTTGCGAAACCCGGTTTTGGGTAAGGCAAATCTGTTTTTTAAGTGGCGCTAAAAAAATTTATTGTGAATTGTAATGAAGAACTACTCTTTAATTATTCTGAACAAACGAAGCGCGCTGACTGATTGTATTTTAAACAGATAAACTCCGTTTGCCAAATCATGCAGTTGAATGGTACTGAGTTCCCCTGCGTTTCCTTTATGTTGCCACACTTCCCTGCCCCGGCTATCAAACACCTGCAGCGAAATGCTTTCTCCTTGCGGCAAGCCCGAAACAGTATAAAACCCATTGCCGGGATTGGGGGCTATGCTTACGCTCGCCAGGTTTTGCCATTCGCCCACTGCTCCGGGGCCACCAAAGCAGCCTGTATTTGCAGAACCGCCTCTGGCTCCTGAGTTACCCGAGAAACAGCTTGCCACTTTAATTAAAACAGTGGCGGTATTACTTACGCAACCATTGCTGTCGGTTCCGGTTACTGAATAAACGAAGCTCGAGAGCAAGGTAGGACTAACCACTATTTGTACACTGTTATCGCCGGTACTCCATGTATAAGTATTAGCACCATTGGCTGTTAATGTGCTGCATTCGCCTTTGCAAATGATCGTTCTGGAAGCCCCCGCTGAAATGGTTGGCGAGGGCAGCACCGTCACATTTATTGCAGCAGCCGATGAACAGCCCCCCAATGAAGTTCCAACCACACTGTATGTATTGCTGACCTGCGGGTTTATTGCATAAGTGTTTGTGGTAATTACAGCCGAAGACGAGATGCTTGCCCACGTATAGCTTGCGGCGCCACTTGCCACGAGGGTAGCGCCACCGCCTGAACACATTGGAACGGCAGGGCCCAGAATTGAAACGGTAGGAAGAGCATTAACCACAAGCGCTGCCGTATAAGTATTACCAGTACCCGAAGCGTTCGAGGCCGTAAGCGAAATCGTGTAGGTTCCGGGTATGTTGTAAATCACAGTAGGACTACTTACCGAAGCCGAAGCGGTTGTAGCACCCGGCATTTGCCAGTTCCAGCCCGTGGGGCTGTTGGTGGAATTATCAGTCAAAACCACTGGCGCGCCTGCACAAACAGGGTTGGTTGAAACAGAAAACGAGCTTACAGGGACTGCCGGTGGGTTGGTAACGTGGAAATTCCTGATGCTGTTATGTTCCGGAAATCCGGAAACGAAATTTGCTCCGGAGATGGCATTGAACATGAAGGTGCTTAAAATAAAAAAGAGTTGTAGGGGTTTTTTCATGTTTGTCTTTTTAGGTATAGCTAATTTATAAAATTGAACTTTCTATATATGTTAAATCTTTCGCGAACAGATCAGGAGCCCACTCAAAACCAGCTCAAGGTTCTGCTGAATTCGTTTAAGCATCTCAGCTTCCTTTAATTTTTTTTTTTTATTCTCTGAAACCCACAAAGGGCGCAGCATGATGGCGATAAATTAATTTTTGAGATGCCTTGTAATCAAATCCCACTCCAAAAACCACCATTTAATGTTCTGGTTTTTGGGGCCGATTATACATAAAGCGGAAAGGCGTTGTTGCCCAAAAAAGATTTATTGCCTATCTTTAAAGTTCAATTTTTAATTCCAATACAATGTCAGGAACCATTAAAAACGTTGAGTACGGCCTCGAAAAAATATTTGAGGGGGCGCAGGATTTTCTTCCCTTGCTGGGAACCGATTATGTTGAATTTTATGTAGGCAACGCCAAGCAGGCCGCCCATTTTTACAAAACCGCTTTTGGTTTTCAGTCGCTGGCCTACGCGGGCCTTGAAACCGGACTTAAAGACCGCGTTTCTTATGTGCTTAAGCAGGACAAAATACGTCTCGTTCTCACCACGGCCCTTAAAAGCGATTCGCCCATTGGCGAGCACGTGAAAAAACATGGCGATGGTGTGAAAGTAATTGCGCTGTGGGTGGATGATGCGCGTAAATCGTTTGAAGAAACCACCAAAAGGGGCGCCAAACCATTTATGGAGCCTACAGTTGAAAAAGACGAACATGGCGAGGTGGTGCGCTCCGGCATTTATACCTATGGCGAAACCGTGCACATGTTTGTGGAACGTAAAAATTATAAAGGCAGCTTTTTACCAGGCTTCAGAGAGTGGAAATCGGATTACAACCCCACGCCGGTTGGACTGAAATTTATTGACCACATGGTAGGCAACGTGGGCTGGGGCGAAATGAACACCTGGGTGAAATGGTATGAAGAAACCATGGGTTTTGTGAACTTTCTGAGTTTCGATGATAAGCAAATTACCACCGAATATTCGGCGCTGATGAGCAAGGTAATGAGCAATGGCAATGGACGCATTAAGTTTCCGATAAACGAGCCGGCTGTTGGCAAGAAAAAATCACAGATTGAAGAATACATTGAATTTTATGAGGGCGCCGGTGTGCAGCACCTCGCTGTGGCTACCGACGATATTATTAAAACCGTAAGCGAATTAAAAGCACGCGGTGTGGAGTTTTTACCGCCGCCGCCACAAGCTTATTACGACGAAGTGCCAAGCCGCCTGGGTGTTCACAGGGACGCTTTTAAAGAAGATATCAGGGAAATACAAAAGCTTTCGATACTGGTGGATGCCGATGAAGAAGGCTACTTGCTGCAAATTTTCACCAAACCGGTGGAAGACCGGCCAACGTTATTTTTCGAAATTATTCAGCGCATGGGTGCCCGGGGCTTTGGGGCCGGCAATTTTAAGGCTTTGTTCGAATCTATTGAAAGAGAACAGGCATTGAGGGGCACCTTGTAAAATACATTTCGGTTGTTTCAGAAGCGGGGGTTATGCCTCCGCTTTTTTTTTCGGCAGGAATTTAGCGCCCGCGATTGCAGCGGCAGCCGGGCCCGAAAAAAGCAATCATGCCGTAGCAGCGAGGCGGCGACTGGAAGAAGCCCGCCGCAGCGCACAGGCATTTGCCTTTTTGAGTGCCCGCTAAAGCGGAAAGCGCGAAAAGGCGCCCAAATAATTTTTCATCGTTGAATTACATAACGTATTTTTGAAATCCGAATATTACGAAGCATGAATTTTAAAGATTATTCCTTTACGGCCTCCGAGCGTTTTATACGTTACGTTCAAATAGACACGCAATCCGATCCCTTATCACCCACCTGTCCCAGCACCGAAAAACAAAAAAATCTTTCGCGGGTGCTGGTGGAAGAGTTGAAACAGATGGGAATTAAAGATGCTGAAATGGATGAGCATGGATACGTGTACGCCACCATTGAAAGCAATACCGATAAAAAAGTACCGGTGTTGTGTTTCTGCTCGCACGTGGACACCGCGCCGGATTGCAGCGGCACCGATGTAAAACCACAGGTACACAAAAACTATCAGGGCGGCGATATTGTTTTGCCCGGCGATACCTCGCAGGTGATAAAAGTATCGGAGCATCCTGACTTAAAAGGCATGATTGGTCACGACATTATTACCACCGATGGCACTACCTTGCTGGGCTCCGACGACAAATCTGGCGTGGCTGAAATTATGGATGCTGCGCATTTTTTAATGACGCATCCGGAAGTGAAGCACGGAAAAATCAGAATCCTGTTTACACCCGATGAAGAAATAGGCCGCGGCGCCGATAAAGCCGACATGAAAAAACTGGGTGCCGACTTTGGTTACACACTGGATGGAGGGGCGGTTGGCACACTTGAAAATGAAACGTTTAGTGCTGACGGTGTTACCATCACCATCAAAGGATTTTCGACACACCCCGGTTACGCCAAAGACAAAATGCAGCACGCCATTAAAATGGCCGCACAAATCATTACTAAAATTCCGAAAGACAAAACGCCGGAAACCACTGAGAAAAAACAACCTTTTATACACCCGACTTCTATAAGCGGCGGCCTGGAAGAAGCGGAACTGAAGTTCATCATTCGCGCTTTTGATACAGGAACGCTTCACTTACTGGAGGAAGAATTGCGAAAAATTACCACTGAGGTGTTAATGAACTACGATAAGTCGTCGTACGAATTTAAGGTGGTTGAACAATACCGGAACATGCGTGAGGTGCTTGACAAACACCCGCAGGTTGTTGACAACGCTCTGGAAGCCATTAAACGCACGGGTGTTACACCGGTGCTCGACAGCATTCGTGGTGGAACCGACGGCTCACGCTTTTCGTTTATGGGATTGCCCACCCCTAATTTATACGCCGGCGAGCATGGCATACACAGCAAGCAGGAGTGGGTGAGCGTGCAGGACATGCAAAAGGCCGTGGAAACCATTGTGCATTTGGTAACTATTTGGGAAGAGAAAAGTTAAACTGCCGTGGTAAGTTTTGATACGTTTCGCAAACTGGCTTTGGCTTTTGAAGAAGTTGAAGAATCGCCACATTTCGAGAACATTTCTTTTAGAGTTAAGAAGAAAATATTTGCAACGCTTAATCAAAAAGAAAACCGGGCCTGCCTTAAACTCTCTGAAACAAACCAATCTGTTTTTTGTTCTTTTGATAAAGAGGTGATGTTTCCTGTTCCCAATAAATGGGGCAAACAGGGCTGGACATTGGTAAATCTTAAAAAAATAAGAAAGGAAATGTTTGCCGATGCTTTGACTTGTGCCTATTGCGAAGTGGCGCCAGAAAAATTAGCCCGGAAATACAAACCGGATTGAAAAGCCAGAAACCCTTGAAAGACAATACACGAAAGCGCGACAAGGCGCCCATATGACGTTCTCGAGCTTCGACTAACTAAACAATAGTGGCATTAAGCGCCTTTAACATGGCCCGCGCCTTTAGCAAACACTCCTCGTATTCCTTTTCGGGCTCACTTAAGTATGTAATGGCCCCGCCCACTGCAATAGAGAGTTGTTTTGTTTTTTGATTATAGAAAATGCTCCGAATAATTACCGACAATTTAAAATCTTCGTTCGCATTAATAATACCCATGGCACCTGAGTAATTTTTCCTTTCAAAATCCTCCAGCTCATCAATCAGTTGCATGGCCCTTATTTTCGGCGCACCCGTCATGCTGGCCATTGGAAATGTTGCGTTAATTATTTTTTCAAAACCGGTTCCCTCTTTTATTTCACAGCTCACCGTACTTACCATTTGATGCACGGTTTCAAACGTTTCGATGTTGTACAATTTGTTCACCCTCACACTGCTTTTTTTTGCAAAGTGCGATAAATCGTTCCGGGCCACATCCACCGCCATCACATTTTCAGTGCGCTCTTTTAAACTGTTGTATAAGGTTGTCTTAAGGGCTTCATCCTCCTGAGCATCCACCCCTCTGCGAATCGTGCCTTTTATTGGTTTGCTTGAAACGAAGCCGCCTTCCTTTTTTAAAAATAATTCCGGACTGCCACAAAGAATAAATTCATCGCCTGTTTTTAACAAAGCTGAGTAAGGCGCTTTGGTGAGCTGATACAAATGAATAAATGTATTATACGGATCTATTTCGGCGCCCTCACAAAAAAATTCAACACAAAAATTAATCTCGTAAATATTTCCCTGCTGGATGTGCTCTTTTAACCCGCGAAGTTTTTTAAGGTATTCGGCTTTGGAAGTACGGGCCCTTAACACAAGCGGATTATTTATTGGAGCAGGCCCATTGAGGGCTATGCACGAAACCGTTTGGATGGGAAAGTACTTTGCCTCCGGTTTTTTTCCGTATGGGTTTGAATAGGGAATGAGCACAACCGAATTGCCGCAGCATGCGCCAGCCGCGCCAAGATGGTACACAGTGGCGGCGGTACCGTCAGGGTCAGGAACGAGGTAATAGTTGCCGGCAATGTCCTTCATGGGTCAAATTTATTCAGAATTTCAGATACAGCACAAAGCTTGGTTAATCTTACAGCTTATGTTTCCATAATACAACTCATGGCCTCGTTTCTACAACTCATGGTTTTGTCCTTTCAAAGGCCTGTTCAATGTCTCAATTTTGCTGTCAAATAAATGAAACATGAAAAAATTACATCTACTTTTTGCACTTGCCGCTGTGTTTTTTTTTCCGGAAAAGAGCACCGCGCAAAACGCCACTCAAACCATAAGGGGAACCGTTATTGACAAACAGGCGCTTATGGGACTTCCGGGGGCCAACGTAATAATTGTAAACGCTGCTCCTGCGCAGGGTGCTGTTACTAATGCCGAAGGTAAATTCAAAATAAACGATGTTAAGCCCGGTCGTTATGATCTTAAAATATCCTATATAGGCTACAAGGAAATGGTGATGCCAAACGTAGTAGTTAACGCAGGTAAGGAAACGGTGCTGGATATTAGCATGGAGGAGAACATTGCCTCCTTAAATGAAGTGGTGGTGAGCGGTACCAAAAAAAATGAAACTAATAACGAACTGGTGAGCGTGAGCGGGCGCTCGTTTTCGATGGAAGAGGTGAACCGGTATGCCGGTGGACGCTCTGATCCTGCAAGGCTGGCCGCCAATTTTGCCGGGGTGAGTTCGCCCGACGACTCGCGCAACGATATAGTGATTCGCGGCAATTCGCCCAGCGGTGTGCTTTGGAGGATTGAGGGCCTGAACATACAAAACCCGAACCATTTTTCAACCGTTGGCACAACCGGAGGGCCGGTAAGTGCATTAAACACCAATATTCTTAAAAACTCCGATTTTTTCACTTCGGCTTTTCCCGCAGAGTATGGAAATGCCAACGCCGGTGTATTTGATCTTGGATTACGGAATGGTAACTCCGAAAAACGCGAACACACCATTCAGTTTGGTGCTCTTACAGGGCTGGAAGCCATGACTGAGGGCCCCATCAACAAGGAAAAAGGCTCGTCTTATGTGGCCGCCTACCGCTATTCGTTTACAGGCCTGGCGCAATCGCTCGGAATCAAAGTTGGCACTACGGCCACGCCCTTTTATCAGGATTTGTCGTTTAAAATCAACAGCGGCAACAGCAAGTATGGTAAGTTTACCCTGTTTGGTCTGGGAGGAAAAAGCAAAATATCGTTTTTGCATAATAAAATAGATACTACCGATTTATTTGCTGACCCCACACGCGACAGCTATTTTACAAGCGACATTGGCTTGCTTGGCTTAAAACATTTTTACAGGCTCAACGAGCGTTCGTATTTTAACACGGTGGTGGGAGTAAGTTATGCGGCATCCAATTATCTGGAAGACACCATTGCAAAATCGGATTTAAACACCACCCGGGTGCTCGAGAATTCAACAACACGTACTTACTACACATTAAATACATCATACAACAGTAAAATAAACTCAAGACTCTTTGTAAAAGCCGGGGTAATAGCCGAGCTTATGAATCTGAACCTGTTTTACCGCAACCGTCGCTACACCACCTTCTGGAATAATATCTGGGATTTCAACGATTATACAGAACTGTATCAGGCTTATGTACACACAAAATACAACATCAACAGTAAACTTACGCTCAACCTTGGTTTGCATTCGCAGTTTCTGGCACTCAACAATGCCCTGTCGGTTGAGCCCCGCGCAGGTGTAAAATACCAGTTAGGCCCGAAAAGCAGTATAAGCGCCGGATATGGCTTACACAGCCAGATACAGCCAATTGACGTTTATTTTTACCGCTCACTGAATAGTGATGGAACCTACAATCAGTCGAACAACCAACTTGGCTTTACTAAAAGTCATCACGTTGTGTTAGGCTACGACATACTCCCATTTAAAGACTGGCGTGTAAAAACAGAGGTGTATTATCAGTATCTGTTTGATGTACCTGTTACAACCACTCCCGGCAGCTTTTCGATGCTGAATCAGGGGGCCAGCTTTAATCCAAACGAGCAGGGAAATCTTGTAAACAAAGGCAATGGCAGCAATTATGGCCTGGAACTTACAATCGAAAAATTCTTCAGCCGGGGTTATTACGGGTTGGTTACAGGCAGTGTTTATGAGTCAAAATACAAGGGCAGCGATGGCATTGAGAGAAATACAGCGTTTAACGGCAACTTTGTTTACAACATTCTGATTGGAAAAGAAATTAAGCTCGGAAAAGAAAAACGCAATTCGCTTACCATGGATGTTAAATGCACACAGGCCGGCGGACGTTATTATACTCCGGTAGATCTGGAGGCTTCGCAGGCGGTGAAACAACAGGTATTAAAAGGCGACGCTTACGCTTTTACACTGCGCAATCCGGATTTCTTCAGGCTTGATATGAAAGCGGGTTTTACAATTAACAGCAAAACCAGAAAACTTTCGCAATCCCTGTTCTTTGATATACAGAATGTAACAAATCATAAAAATGTGTTTGCTCAGCGCTACAACCCCGTTACCAACAAAATAAACACGGCATACCAGATCGGCCTCTTTCCCAATTTTATTTACAAAGTGCAGTTTTAACCATGAATAAAATACTGATCATAAACGGGCATCCTGCTAAAAACAGTTTTTGTGATGCCATTTCAAAAACGTATGCAGAAACCGCAGCAGGAAAAGGGAAAGAGGTGGCAGTGCTCAATCTTTACGATCTGGATTTTAACCTCAACTTCACCGGCAGTTATAACAGGGAAATGCACACCGGCGATGAAAAAGACCTATTGCAGGCCCGAGAAAAAATTATCTGGGCGCAACACCTTGTCATTGTGCATCCTGTTTGGTGGGGCTCAGTACCCGCCCTGCTAAAGGGTTTTTTAGACAGAGTGCTGATTCCGGGTTTCGCCTTCAAATACAAAAAAAACAGTCCGTTTTGGGACAAACTGTTGAGCGGGCGCACGGCAACACTCATCTACACCGCCGACACGCCGGTGTGGTATTACAACCTGGTTTACCGGGCGCCGTCGGTAAACATGATGCGCGATCGGGTGCTAGGTTTCTGCGGCATTAAAACCCGAAGCATTCTTGGATTCGGATCGCTGCGTTTTTCGAATGACGGGCAACGAAAAAAGTGGTTGCACAAAGTTGAAAAACTGGCCTCAAAAGAAGCAAGCTGAAAGAGAATACTTATTTTTATATCGTGCGCAACAACCCCATACGCTTTTTGTACATGTCGCTCTCCGGAGTGGCAATAGGTTTCCTTATTGACTTTTTAGTGACCTCGAACCGGCCTGACGATCATAAGATTTTTCATTACCTCACCTCGGTGGCCATTACCATTCTGGTATGGGAGGGCAATCTGATCATTGACCGGTACATGAATAAAAAATTTCCCTGGATAAAAAATCCGGTAAAGCGTATAGCGGTGCATTTACCCCTGAGCCTTATTTTCAGCAGCATCGCCATTTTTACATCCATGCTCTTTTTTGATTCGATGGTGTGTAAAATCCCACATAGCACCCGTTTGGCATTAATGACCTATTCGGTGGTTATAGGGCTTTTGATTACACTGATTATTCTTTCGATAGAAATTGGAGCGCAATTCTATCGCCAGTGGCGTGAGTCTCTTGTAGAGGTTGAAAAGTACCGCGCACAAAGTGTACAGGCCCAGCTTCAGAATCTGAAAGACCAGGTAAATCCGCACTTTCTGTTCAATAATATGAGCGTACTGTCGTCTCTTGTTTACAAGGATCAGGACAAGGCGGTTGATTTTATCAGTCAGCTCAGCAAGGTGTACCGTTACATTCTGGATACCCGGAGCAGCGAGCTTGTTTCGCTTGAGGAGGAGATGCGCTTCATGGAATCGTACTGCTACCTTCTCAAAATCCGGTTTGACGAAAGCCTTCAGTTTATCTTTAACATCGGCGCCGATAAAAAAGACCTGATGTTGCTCCCGATGGCCATGCAAATGCTGGTAGAGAATGCCATCAAGCACAACGAGGTTTCGGAAGAACAGCCACTCCTTATTGAAATAACCTGCGCCGGCCATACGCTGGAGGTTAGCAACAACCTGCAGCTTCGTAGTCATCGTGAACACAGCTCGGGAACCGGTCTTGAAAACATCCGCATCCGTTACAAATTTTATACCGACAAGCCGGTTGAAGTATTGAACGACGGTAAAAAATTCAACGTGAAGATCCCACTGCTGCAACGCACATGAAAACGGTTATTATTGAAGACGAAAAACTTTCGGCTGAGCATCTGGCAACCCTCCTTAAAAAGGCTGATCCTACGGCCACTGTAGAGGCGCGCTTTGATACTGTGAAACGTGCCGCCGAAGCTTTTGAAAAGGGGCTTCGTGCCGATCTGTTGTTTGTTGATATTCATCTGGCCGACGGCCTGAGCTTTGACATTTTTACAAAAACGGAGATAGACACCCCGGTGATTTTTACAACAGCCTATGATGAATATGCCATTAAGGCGTTTAAGTACAACAGCATTGATTATCTGCTTAAACCAATTGGCATTGCCGAACTAAAAACCGCTCTTGAGAAATTCAGGAAACTAAATCCTAATCAGAGTGCCATTAAGCTGAAAGAAATACCCGGGATTTATGAAACCATGAAAAAATCGCACAAAAGCCGTTTCATGGTAAAAATGGGCGAAAACCTTGCTTCCGTAAAGGCTGAAGAGGTTGCTCACTTTATTGCCGAAGAGGGTGTTGTTTTGCTTGCTACAACAGGGGGGAAAAGATATGCGGTTGATTATACGCTTGATGAGCTTGGCGATATGATTGATCCGGCAGCGTTTTTCAGAATGAACCGAAAGGTGATTGTAAATATTAATACCATTCAAAAAATTAGCGCCTATTTTAATGGCAGATTAAAAATAACATGCCCCTTTTTGCCCGACGCCGATTGCATCGTGAGCCGTGAGCGTGTAAACGATTTTAAGAAATGGCTCGACGGTTAAATTGCCTTTAGCGACCTTTTTCAAATTTGTGCATCAGTTCTTCTTTTTTATTTGGCGAAACATCAATCACCGATCCGTCTGCCATGGTTACCTGCCCGCCTTT
>CALMNJ010000025.1 GCA_937868675.1 uncultured Bacteroidota bacterium
GGGCAAACTGTTTCGCAGGGAGCGTGGTTACAGTGCTGACACATCATAGGCTGGAACGTCACTTTCGGATTTTCAGAAGGATTTTCCATATCCAGATACATCTGCCTTGTGGCAAGAAGTCCGTGCGCGTCCGCCGAATGTTTTGTAACATCCGAGCTGTAGTAGCGATCAATACGCAACCAATGCATGTCGCGGGTACGGCTCACTTCGAGCTTGCCCACAACAGCCACATTATTTTCGGCGGTACAAGCCACAACGCAGGCACCACAACCAAAACACAGGTTCATGTCAATACTCATGCCCCATTTATGACCGGGACGCGGATGCGCAGCCCACAAATCAACCTCGTTAACATTTACTTGTCCTTTTCCATGAACAGGCATGGTAACTTCTGGATTCCAGTATTCTTTTCCGTTATCCTTAAATTCTTTGAGTGAAACCTCACGAAGCAATGCTTCCTCACGACCCATAATGGTATGCTGAATCTGAGTTGCTGCAAAACGATGTGTTTCTTTGGTATCGCTAATTGAAGCGCCAATTGCAATTGGCTGAATGGTTTCGTTAACAACACTCATGTAAGGGAATGCGTTCACGCCCACACCATAAGAAACTTTCATTTTTTCGTTGGCACGGCCATAGCCCAGAGCTAGTCCGATGGTTCCTTGAGCCTGACCTGGCTGTGGGTAAACTGGCACTTTTACAGCCGGCATGCCATTTACGCTGAGTTCAACAATTGATCCGTCAATATCCTGACGAAGCATTTGTTTAAGTCCAAGTTCCTTTACATCGGCCGGAGCCATTGTAATGTAATTATCCCAGGTTACTTTAGAGATCGGGTCAGGCAACTCCATGAGCCATGGGTTGTTGGTGTAATTACCATTTCCGATACCAATTTTTTCGTAAACAAAAAGTTCAAACTTGCCGCCCTTAAGCGCTGTTGCCATAGCAGCAGCCTTGTTATAGTCAGGTGCAGGCAGTTCCTCTTTTTTCTCTTCCTTTTCTTTTACTGCTTTATTTTCCCTTTCGGCTGCAACTACGGGCATCCCAACCGAATCTTTGACAGCGTTCATCGCTTCGTCAATCATCAGAGCCACACCGTTAAGCGCTACTTTGCCGGTGGTATCAATTGGAAGTGGTGCGAAAACAGTTTCCTTTTCTTTCTGAACATATGTTTTCACACAACCATCATGAAGCGCATTCGCCCAGAATGTAGGGAAATCCCTGTGCTTACCCTGATTCGGGAACACACGGTTATTCCAGTATCCCTGCAGATAGGTCAGGTAATCTGATTTTAGGCCGGCCCATTTCAGAAGTGAGTCCTGAAACTGTCGGGTGCCTTCGTGACGTGGTTTTGAAAAAATAGGATTGATCGTAGGCTGCACCAGCGTGTACATGCCTGGTTTTGGATTGGCATCGCCCCACGATTCAAGATAGTGATTATCCGGGCAAACGATTGTAGATGTTTCTGCTGTCTCGTCCGGCATCTGTGCAAACGAAACACGCACCGGTACTTTTGCAAAGGCCTCGGCAAACTTTAACGCGCCAGGCGCAGTGTAAACCGGGTTGCAATTATAGGTCATCAGCACATTTACCTTGCCTGCAGCCATTTCGGCTACCAGCTCCGCAAATTCCTTATCGTCGCTTTGTTTAAAGTTAAGGTAGTTCTCAACATCTACCGTTTTACCGTAGTTGTCGAGCATTTTGTTTATTCCGTTCACAAGGGTTTGTACGCCCTCGTCATTGAGTCCACAAACGAGCAGTGATTTTCCTTTGTGATCTACCAGCATTTTAGCCACACTTTTAATGGCCTTTGTTGCTTCTTCGTTTCTAAGTTTTGTATCGCCGCCAACCGTTGAATTACCGGTAGCAGAAGCCACCTCGTTAAAGAACGCAGCTACCACTTTTCCGATCTCACTTGGCTTAACCATATAGCGGTAATCGGCATTTGCACCGGTTACCGACATGTTGCTTTCGAAATGGTAGTGCCTGCCCATTTCAGGATTTTCTTTCGAAACACGACGTGTTTTGGCGTGTTGTTTTGAGAACTCCTCCGGACTGAGCCAGTTACCAAGGAAATCGCAGGCAATGCCTACCGTAAGTTTGGATTTACCAAAGTCGTAAGATGAAACTACTGATTTACCAAACACATTTTTGTTTGCCCTGGCAAGTGCGCTGTACGATATGGCGTCGTAGGTAACGTGTTTTGTGCTGGGGTATTTGTTTATAAACTCAGCCACAACAGCCTTGGTAGAAGGACTGATGATGGTGGAAGTTAAAATACGTGTATTGCCCGATTTAAGTGCGGCTGCAACTTCGGTATCTACAGCAGACCAGGATGATTCCTGACCTTTGAGCCAGGGGCCACGCAGGCGGGCTCCGTCATACAATCCAAGAACAGAGGCCTGCACACGGGCATTAGTACCATTAAATGAATGGGCCTTTTCGTTGCTTTCAATTTTTATGGGGCGCCCTTCGCGGGTTTTTACAAGTACCGATGCGTAATCGTGTCCGTCGTAAAACGTGCTGGCATAAAAGTTAGCAACACCTGGTGTTACCTCTTCAGGCTTCACCACATAAGGAATAGAGCGGTTAACGGGAGTTTCGCAGGCGGCAAGCGCAACAGCAGCTGTAGAGAAGCCCATTATTTTCAAAAAGTCGCGGCGAGAAGTGCCACTTTCTGAGGCTTCATCCGTGCCAAGGAACTCGTCCATAGGAAGAGGTTCAGCAAACTCATTTTTACTTTGCTCCTGGAATTCGGGGCTATTGTGTAGCTCCGGCAATCCCCTCCAGTATTTTTTTGACATAGACATTACGTTATATAAATCTTTAATGTTTTTAGATCTTTAGTAGTGGCATTTTGAGCACTCAAGACCACCAATCTTATCTACTGTGAACTTCACGTCGTACTGGCCAGCGTATTTTTCTTTCAGTGCCGCGTGTAAACGGTCGTAGTAAGCATTTCCTGCCATAGCCACTTCTGTTTTGCGGTGACATTCAATACACCATTTCATCGTAAGAGGCGACTTTTGCTCGGCTACAGTCATAGATTTAATATCGCCGTGGCAGTTTGAACATTCCTGCTTTCCAACCACAACGTGCTGTGAGTGATTGAAGTAAACGTGATCAGGAAGGTTGTGTACTTTAATCCACCTCAATGGATTTTGTTTGCTCTCGTCGTAGGTGCCAGTTTTTGGATCAAAGCCGGCAGCAGCATAAATTTTAGCTATTTCGGTTTCCTTGTACTGTGGACCTGATTGAATGGCTTTGTGACAATTCATACAAATATTTACCGAAGGTATTCCTGCATGGCGCGACTTTTCAACCGAACTGTGGCAGTATTGACAGGCAATTTCGTTATCGCCGGCGTGGAGCTTGTGAGAGAATTTAATAGGCTGCTCAGGCTTATAGCCTTTCTGGGTGCGCCAGTCGTAATACACGCCAATACGGAAACAGGCATCCCAACAACTTTTCATTCCGCCAAAAAGCAGGATAATGGCAAATACACCAACAAGGCGACGGTTATTACCCATCCAGTGTTTAACATCCTGCCAGAACGTAGTTTCAGGATTTTCAGGCTTACCTTCCGAGCGATTGGAGGCGTTTTGCATCGAGGTGCGAACACTGCGCAGCGCACCAAGCATAATGGCAAGGATGATGATGACGCCAAGGATAAGGTAAAGAGGGTCAATGCCAGCCTCAGGTTCTTTTGGATCGCCACCAGTAGTGGTAGTTGTGGTTAAAGTTGGTGTAGGAGGTCCGGCCTTTAAATAAGCGATAACAGCGTCAACATCTTTATCGTTAAGTGTGCCTTCAAAAACGGTCATTTGCGCGTTACCGTATTTGGCCAGAACCTGCTTGGCATAAGCATCTCCCGACTTTATGAGTTTTTCATTGTTAATGATCCATTTGTGCAGCCAATCACCCTTTGGGGCGCGGTCAAAAATGCCTTTTAAGCCGGGGCCTGTGAGCATCCGATCGGTAAATGGATCGTGACAAACGGCACAATTTTGCTTAAAAACCTTGGCCCCGTCCTGGGATTTGGCTGAAAAAACACCCAAAAATGCCGTGAGAACAAGGGTTGCCAGGGCTTTATAGGTGAAACGAGTAAGTTGATTTTTCATATAAAAATGCGAGAAATTTTTACAGTAGGAATATGCCCGATGTGACAAAATAATGACATAAAATCGTTGGCAAATTTAACAGAAGATTGAGAACTACGACCCTGATTTTTTAAATATTTTAACACGATATGTAATTTATAATCACTCTAAATAAATAACCACTGTTCGTTTTTTTCTTGCAATGAAGCCCCCTGCAAATAAGTTAAAGCGGGTCTTTCGTTCAACCTTTTTTTACCACAGACGAAATCTTTGTTAAGGCTGCCGAATTTGTTATATTTGGATAATAGCGGGTTGATTATTGCTGTTTGTTCGAACTGGAGTTTCGACCCCTTTGAGTTCGGATTTCCAGGAATTTATTGTTATTAGTCAGACTTATCGTTTAGGTTTTTGGACTATGCCGGCGAAAAATTAACCATTTAAGTGTTTTACATGCATTCGAAAACATGAGTTTATGGAACGCGATATCCGGCGTTGGCCTCAGAGCAAACGATGCTTCTGAATACATCAGAAAAGCTCATCTTATTAACCGGATGTCGTTTTCCGGAGCTCTGGTCTCGCTATTGTTTGCCATTTATGTTTACTTCATTGGTGATTATTCTTACCTGCCATTTGAGCTTGTAACCAGCCCGCTTGTTTTTGGTTACCTGCTATTTAGTCGTCTCAGGCGCTATTCCATTTCATTATATTGGTTTTATGGCATCATTTTCATGAAGGTGTTTTGTTCCAGCATCGAGTTGCAGGGAAGCGGGGTTGAGTATTTTTTCATACCGCTTGGGCTTATGGCTTTCACCATTCTGGAAAGCCTGGGAACCTGCGTACTTCTCCTTTTTATTTCGATGTTGGGCTTCTTCCTTTCCTATTGGACTAAACCCTATTATAACAACCACTTTCAGCTCAGTGATGAGCTCTTGCGTTTTACTTTTATTCCAAACCTCATTTTCACCTTCGCGCTTTGCACAATAATGGTTTTACAATTCAGGATCGTAAGTCATAAATACGAGCAGGTTA
>CALMNJ010000026.1 GCA_937868675.1 uncultured Bacteroidota bacterium
GCGGTGTTGGGGTCTATCTTGGGCAGTTCATCCAGCACGAGGATATAACCCTTGCTCCATGCTTCGATTAATTTCCCTTCCACATAACCGTCCATTGTCTGGCCGCCGATAATCTCGGTGGGGCTTGTCCATTGGGAGCAGTTGATGGTAATGTGTGGCCTGCCTAAAGCGAGCTTGGCGACAAGGTTCTCGGCCATGTATGTTTTGCCGGTGCCAGCGCCACCAACTAAAAACACGTTGTTGCCCAGCATCACATCGTCCACCACCATCTGAAAGGAGGCGATTTTCGGCTGCTTAAATTCCCCGGTTTTTACTTTGGGTAATTCGTAGCGAATGAGGAGGGTTTTTTGACTGAGTAGTCGGTGTAAATCTGCATCCAGGTCATTCATTCCCACTTTACCCTGTATGCCTGTACCCGTTGAGTTTTTGAGGGCCATGAACAGGTTTTGAAATTCCTGCTCCAATTCATTGGGCTGTCCATTGCGGGTTGTTGCGCTGCTTGTTTTAGCGGGGCTTTTTTTCACAGGCGGGTTTGCCTCTGATTCATCTTCTGCTTCAATTTCCAACTGTTCGGCCAGTAGCTTATCCATTTGAAGGGCAGTTTCATTCAACATGGTGAAGTTTTGACTTAGCTGCTTAATCATGTTAAAACGTTTAACAGTCGAAGCATCCTGTCTGGCGATTATCTTTTCGTATGCTTGTGTTTTGTACATGGTCGTTTAATGATAGTTTAATCTTTCCCGGCTGTCCTTAATCAGCCATGCTTTGCGGCGTAACTCCCTGAGCTTGCCGGGGTCAATGGAGCCGGTGCCTTCAAGTCCTTTGTTCTTTCTTAGCCTGCTTTGTTCAACCCTCATTCTTAATAATTCAAGTTCTGCCCGCGCCTGCAATTCAAGTTCAGCCTCGGCCTGCAAAGCCTTCATTTCCGGCTGTTCTTCATCCCCTTCAGTTTCTTCTTCAGTTTCTTCCTCTTCCGATCCGGGGTGTTGGATTTTTTTAGTGGCTTGTTTTTGGTGGCGATGCTGTTTAACCGGGTTTCTTGTTTCTGAACGCACTGTGTCCGGTTCCTCGTCCCGGTCTTCATTTGGCCCGATTGGGCGGCCATTTTGATTAATGGCGACAATTCTGATGGCTACGCCTGTTGATTTGAAACCGCCTTTAAATGCGTCTTTTATGGTGGCACTGACAAATGCGTTTTTTTCTTCTAACAATTCCTGAAATGCTTTGTCTTTTTTGAACTGACGGAAAAAAACACCTTCGCTCATGATGGCAACAAGCCTGCCACCGGGCTTTAAAAGACTGAGCGCGTGGGTAACATGGTCAATGTCCTGCCCGTTTTCAAAGGGCGGGTTCATGATGATTTTGTCGTATTTCTCGGAGGTGAGAGAGAGAAAATCGGTAGCCACCAGTTTGTAACCTTTAAGCTCCAGTAACTCCCTGAGTTTATAATTTACCTCACAGGCGGATAGTTTGGAAGTGTCCCCGTTAAGGTAAGTTGTAATGGCATCCAGTATGTCGCCTTTGCCTGCTGATGGCTCCAAAATGGAATCCTGATGTTTTATTTCAGCAAGGCTGATTAGCTGCTCTACTAATTCTTTCGGAGTGGGGAAAAAACCTGGAATTTTGGAGCCGGCAATCTCAATGAGCAGTTCGTTTATTCTGTTTTCGTTTGCCCTTTGCTCACGAACAGCACTTGCAGGAAAGCGTTGTATCAGTTCTTCTTGCTGAACACTTGCAAGGCTCCAGTCAAAAACACTTTTAATATTTAATTTTTCAAGCCCTGCCCTCCTGCTATCGAAGTGCCGCTGTATGGCTTGCTCTGACCAGCCTTCTTTCCTGACACGGGAATATAACAATACCAGTTCAGCTTCGTTTTTGGATTTAATTTGAATTAAGCGTTCAAATCCTACCATTGCCCCGGCGCTATGGGCTGCTGAAAGTGCATAGAGGAAATCCTGAGTTTCCCGCAATTGCAATCCTTCCCGCCGCATTCCCGATGCAATTCTTAAACGTCTTGCGGTGGCTCTTTGCCTTGATATTGCAGGGTTGAGTTTGTTGTTAATTTCCTTTTGCATCCCATCGGCAAGGCGGCGAAGTTTCAGAGCAAGGTCGTGGTCGGCTTTGTTTTTGGGAGCGGAGGCAGGCTGTTCTTCTTCCGGTTTTTCCTTAGACGGTTCTGATCCGGTTGTAATTTCCTTATTGTAGTATTTTTTGAAGGACAGTTCGCCTTGTGCGATCAGGGCAGATACCTTGCCGGCCTTTTCCAGTTTGAACTTATTGTAATAGAATTGCGGTGGCTCCCCGTGAATCATAAACTCTGTCCAGTCCCTTAGTCCTGCATATTCTTTCAGGCTTCGTACCCGTGCCCAGAAATTGAGCTTTTCATATTGGGTGTTGTCCGCTTCGATTTCATTTTCGTTGAAGTAGTTGACCAGCTCCCGTGTTTTGGCATTGTCCCATGCGTACCACATTTGCTGTTTTTCCGAAAATTTGAAGCCGTGCTGTTTGAGCATTTCACGAATAGCCAAAGTGGGCCGCGCCGTACCGAAACGGATTTCGATTCCATCCGGGGCCTTTCTCCCGTTGGGATAAGTCCGGTTGGAATTGAAGATGATTTCGGGTTTCATCAGAATGATTTCACCCAAACCATCCAGGTTCCGGCAGGCGTGGCAGCACTGGCAGTTGCCCGCACATCCTAAATATGTTTCAGGCTGGCTCACGTTCAATCAATGATGCGTTTGCCTTTTTTGCGCTGGTAAGCGAGGATGGCCTGCTGCAATTTTTTAGGCAGTTTACGTTTTTGTTTGTCTGTGAGCTTAAAGGTTCCGGGAGGCCCGTTGAGGCATCCTTTTTTGAGGCGTTTGCGTTTTTCGGCTTTTCCTTCGCTGCTGAGGGTTCTCCCGGCTGAGGAACTGCTGCGGGTAGATAGGAGGTGTCCGGCCATACTGATTTTGAAGGGCGGTCTGCATTGGACTTTTTTTCGATTTGCCATTTTGATTTTATTTTATTGGTTAGTGTTTGGAACGGAGCGTTATCAGATGTAGGTCAGGCTTTCCCGGTTATCAAAGGAGTTGTTGAAGTTTCTGTTACCGTTGGCCCACTGGTAATACTTCATTCCGTCGTTATTTGAAATGCGTCGTATAGCCCAGGTATTGGCGCTTGTGAGCGTGCCGGGGTCGGCGTATCCCTCATAAACAACATTGGGATTTGTTTCGTCAACAAGAATAGGCGAGTAAAATATCTTGTCGTCAATACTGCCTACTTTGGTTCGGATGGCCGATGTGGAACTATCAATGCTGGTTACTTTGCCATTGATGGAACTTGTGTTGGTATCAATGCTGTTGACTTTGGTACTGATGCTGGAGGTGTTGCTGTCAATGCTGGTTACTTTTGTGCTGATGGCGGCAGCGCTGGCATCAATGCTGTTGACCTTGCTGCTGATGGCGGTGCTGCTTGCGTCAATGCTGTTGACTTTAGTGCTGATGTTGGTCGTGCTGCTGTCAATACTGTTAACCTTGCTACTGATGGCGCTGGTGGTACTGTCAATGCTGCTGAGTTTGGTAATCTGCGTATCCTGCTTGGCCTCGGTAGCGCCCCCGGAAGTGGAGCCTGAGCCAACGGAGTTAGCCATCATGTCGTTAATCTGGTCTCGCAAATCGCCGGCATTGATAGCAGTGGGGGAGCTTACATCGCCGTAGTCAATAAAAACAGCATCGAGGGCATCTTTCCCCATGTCAATCTTGATCTTGTTGTTTTTGGTCACGGATACCTCCTTGATCTGGTTTTTCATCAGGTTGCGTATCGTGGTGCCGTTATCCACTTTGATACTGGCACCGTTGTTGGTGATGGTAGTTGCCATAGTGTTATTTTGATTCTTTGATAAGTAGTTTTGCTATCATTTCTCCCAGCCATGCCCCTACGAAGCCGCCGATCATGGTGTAAGGCACTACGTCTTTTTCATGAGTTTTTCCGTAGTAGTATGCCACAAGGGAGGTGGCCAGAGTGAAGGTGGAAACAAGGATTCTCTCTTTCATGTTCAATGCAGATTTGTATGGATGAGCGTGGCGGTTGTTAAACCTGATAAAACCAGCAAAGCGCCTTTAAGGACTTTGTTCTGTCGTGCTTTCCGGGTCTGCTGCTTCAGGGCGGTTTGCAGGCTGTTCTCAAGCGCTTTGTTCTGTAAGTCCTGTTCGGTGAACAGGTCTTTCCATTGGCCCTCTATCAGTCCGTGTATCTTAATGGTGCTGTCACGGTTCTGTATGCTTTCTTCCAGTCTGATGATGGTGGCATCACAAGCCGAATCAGCTTTTTCATTAAAGAATAGGATCGAATCAATGACAGGCAGGATGGTTATGTTTGGTAAGGGGGTAGGGTCTGATTTAGGCTCAGTGAACCGGTGCCGGACTTCAAGAGCCAGGTCTGCGGATTTTTGCCGGTAAGCCCTTAACAGGTTCCGGTTAATGGTAAGGCTGAAATTCAGGCTATCCCTGCTTTGTGAGAGTTGCTGCAATTTGTAACTGTACTCATCAATGAGTTGCAGCTTCTCGGTTTTTTCTTTACGATAGAGGTGCAGGTAGGTTGTGTCCTGAACTGTTTTGTCCGATAGGGGTTCTGAAACACGCCTGTTGCAATAAGTGAGCAGATTGGTGCCAATGAGCAGCAGGATAATAACGGAGGTGATGATGTTGCTTGTTTTCATAACTGTATTGTGTTTGGTTTATTGGTTGTGTTTGTCGTTTGGAACCTCCGGCTTAATGGCGCTTTCAATTCTTAGCGGAGAGGTTTTAATGGAGTGGATGCTGTCAATGGGGACAACCTTACTGACAGGTGTTGGGCGAGGCGAGATGGCTTTCGCAAACTCCAACTCGGCATAGAAGATAAGTCCGGTGATGAGCAGGCAGGAGCTAACGAAAATGGTTTGAATTGTTTTTGCTTTCATGATATTATTTTTGAGGGTTGTTATCCGGCTTTTTCTCAATGCTGTATCCGAAGCAGCCGGTGGCGATCAGGCTGACTACGGAGTAAAACATAAATTCAGGAGTGCTTAGTCCGAAAAACAGTTGCGCTATCCAGCTTGTGACAATCAGAAGCAGACAGATGGCTATTACCACTTCGCGCAGACTGTAA
>CALMNJ010000027.1 GCA_937868675.1 uncultured Bacteroidota bacterium
GATTGATACACGAAAATTGAACTACGAATATTACAGGATAGACATCCGGCTGGCCGCTTCAAAATCAAATCGGTTTATACCAAACAAATCGGCTGATGTACAGGATGCAACGCATGATTATAAAAAGGCTGATTATATAAACGGGGTAACGCTTAACGATGGTCAGCTTGGCGCCTCTGGTTCACCGGCTTCTCCGGTTCAGGATCCTGCCAAGGATGCAAAAACGTTGGGTACCTACAATGTAAAGGATCAGGTTTCGGTGGGTCAGGGCAATTATATACCCCGCGAGAGAAAGGGCGTTGACCGGTCTGTATTTATCATTAAAGACATTATTAATGTGTATCCTGACACCCTTGCATGGGTTCATGATTTTACATATTCTTTCAACGAGCCATTAACAAACATGTACTTCTGGCATCCGTCTTTCGACGATTATCCGGTTGTAGGTGTTACCTGGAAACAGGCCAGAGCTTTTAGCATCTGGAGGTCAAATCTTCTCAACAATTATTTAATCGGAACCGGACAGTCAATTGTAAACGATTTTCGTTTGCCAACTGAAAGCGAGTGGGAATATGCTGCACGCGGCGGTCTGCAAAAATCTCCATATCCATGGGGCGGTCCTTACATTCGTAACTCAAAGGGTTGCTTCTTAGGAAACTTCAAACCAATGCGCGGTTCATATATTGATGACGGTGGTTTCCATACACTTTATGTATACTCATACAATCCGAATGATTATGGATTATATTGTATGGCAGGAAACGTTTCGGAATGGACAAGCAATGCATTTGATGAATCAGCTTTCGACTTTCAACATGATTTGAATCCTGATTACGTATATGAAGCATCTGAAAAAGACGCAAATGTATTGAAGCGTAAAGTAATCCGTGGCGGTAGCTGGAAGGACATCGGCTATTATCTGCAGACAAGTGCACGTACCTACGAATATCAGGATACATCAAAATGCTACATAGGTTTCCGCAATGTGATGACCTATCTTGGCCGTTCTAAATTTGATGCCATCTAATTCTCTTGAAACTTAACTAACCACTAATAATAAACAGCAACTAACAAAAAAACAGCTATGAGTAAATTACCGAAAGTTCGAGGCATGAAACGGGTTATGCACATGGTAACCTGCTTTGGGGCAGCCACCGTTATCCTTGGAGCCTTGTTTAAAATTATGCACTATCCGGGGGCCTCTATCATGCTTCCAGCAGGGTTGATTGTTGAGACCTGTCTTTTTATCTTTTTCGGGTTTGATATTCCTCATGAGGAGGTTGACTGGACACTTGCTTATCCTGAGCTTGCTGGTATGGGACACGACGCACACATTGCTTCCGAAAAGGAGGAGGAAAAAGATCAGCTCACGATTACTGCTCAGTTGGATAACCTGTTAGCCGACGCTAAAATAGGACCTGATCTTATCGAAAGCCTGGGAACTGGAATTCGCTCCCTTAGCGACACTGCCGGTAAGATGGCCGACATTTCAAATGCTACTACCGCTACGAACGAATACGTTGAAAATGTAAAAAGCGCCTCAAAGAACGTATCAAATCTTTCTGAGACATATAGCAAAGCTGCCAATTCAATCGCTTCACTGGCCGATTCAAACGAGTCGAGTTCAATTAGCGACTCCCTTAATAAGGTATCAAAAAACCTTTCCGCTCTTAATGCTTCTTATGAACTCCAACTGCAGGGAAGCCAGTCGCACCTTGAGGCTACAGGCAAGTTTTACGATGGACTTTCGGAACTCATGAAGAATCTGAACGATTCTGTTGAAGACACTAAAAAATATCGTCAGGAAATGGCTACCCTTTCAACCAACCTCACTGCTCTGAATACCATTTACGGTAACATGCTCAGTGCAATGAACATGAAACCTTAACTGTTTTTGTAACCGAACCGATTAAACAAATTATTATTTCATAAAGTAACCAGTAGAAATTTAGAAAATGGCAGGTGGAAAAGAGACCCCCAGGCAAAAGATGATTGGCTTGATGTACCTCGTACTCACAGCTATGTTAGCCTTGAACGTATCAAAGGCAATTCTTAAAGGTTACCTTTCTATCAATGATAGTATTGAGGAGTCTAAGAAGAATATGGCTCTGAATAATAAGCGGGTTACAGAGGCATTTAAAAATTCAGTGTTGTTGAACAAAGGAGCAGAACCCTATTATAATCAGGCGCTGGTCTCACAAAAGGGAATTGATGAAATGTTCAAGTACATTGATGAGTTAAAAGGTAATTTCATGCGAGTGGTGGCCGGGCTACCAGACGGAACCAAAGTACTGGGCGATACTATCAATTTAAGGCATGAACCTTGGAATCCAATTATTGATAATTACGATGTGCCTACCCAGGTTCTTATCGGAGTTGACGAACATAATCCTAACACGGGGCCGTTGTCGGCAGCAGAGTTGAAGAAAAAACTCACTGAGTTGCACGATAAACT
>CALMNJ010000028.1 GCA_937868675.1 uncultured Bacteroidota bacterium
CATTGTGAATGATGTGATGCAATCCGTACCGGTGGTGTCAACAAAATCGTTTGTGTTGCAATATACCGACGATCTTGAAAGCGTTTCGGACCAGGGGGCACGCATCATGTATATGGTAAAGGCCATCGAAAGTCCGGGAAATACTTACAATGTAAACGGGGAGAGCTGGTCGAACCCCGCTACCGTTTATCTGGATGACAACCTGTTTGTGCCATCGGCATTTGCTCCCAATGGGGCAAACCGCGTGTGGAAGCCGGTAACCGGATTTGTGGACATTACGGAATATAACGTGCGGATATTTGACCGCTGGGGTCATATTGTTTTTGAAACGAGCGATCTGAACACCGGTTGGGATGGGGCTGATACTTCCGATGATAGTTTTGCATACCTCATATCGTACAAAAATTCACGGGGAGAGTACAAGGAAAAAAAAGGCTCGGTTTACTTACTGCGTTAAATTTGATTTTTAAACCTGCCAGCCTTAGCTTTAAGCACAGGATTTTTAACAACAATACATTATGAGTACAGAACAACGTCCGCCTTTTCCGCCCTTTACGCTCGAAACGGCCAAACAAAAAATACAGATGGCCGAAAACGCCTGGAACAGCAAGGACCCCGATAAAGTTGCCATGGCTTACACGGTTGACAGCGAGTGGCGCAACCGGTCAGAATTCATAAAAGGACGGGAAGAAATAAGGCAGTTCCTCATCCGCAAATGGAGCAAAGAGCTTGATTATAAACTTAAAAAGGAACTTTGGGCTTTTACGGATAACCGTATCGCCGTGCGTTTTGAATACGAATGGCACGACGACAGTGGTAATTGGTACCGCAGTTATGGTAACGAAAACTGGGAGTTTGACGGGAACGGCCTTATGCGAAAACGCTACGCAAGCATCAACGACGTGCCTATTAAGGAATCGGAAAGAAGATTGTGAGAATGCTTGCTTTAACAAGTCGAATTTAAAACCGTAACGTTTAAAACTATTTGGCGTTATCAAAATAGCATGGGAGGCAGCAGGTATTTTTAAGAGAAATATGAAATTCCGCCTTCTATACCTGTTCGTTTTTTTTGGCCTTGCGCTTTGGGGCCAAAAAAAAGATCCTGTAAAACCGGTACGAATTTTATTTGTGTTCGACGCCAGCCGGAGCATGACGGCAAAACATAATGGCATTACCCGCATGGAAGGGGCAAAAAATCTTTTTTACCGTTTTATAGATAGCCTCGGTAAAGACAAAACCATGCAGTTTGCCCTGCGCATGTATGGGCACACCGTAAAATATCCGCCCGGCGATTGTAAAGACAGTAAATTGATAGTGCCCTTTGGCCCGGGCAATTCGGCCCTCATCAAACAAAAGGTAAGTCTGACAAAACCAACAGGTATTACACCCATCGAACATTCCCTAACAGAAGCAGCTAATGACTTTAAAGACAACAAAACAACCAACATTGTCATTATTATTACCGACGGCATTGAGGAGTGCGGCGGCGATCCCTGCAAGGCAAGGCAAAAACTGATGGAAAAGGGCATTGTATTCAAACCATTCATCATTGGTATAGGCCTAAGCCCCGAGCAGATAAAAACATTCGAATGCGTGGGCAATTTTTTTGATTACGACAACTCATCCACATTCACAACAATCGGGAAAATAATTCAGGAACAAAAAATGAACCGCACCACGGCTCAGGTAAACCTGCTTGATAAAAACGCCATGCCCCTTGAAACGAATGTGAACATGACGTTTTACGATGTTTCAAAAAAAGAATACAGGTATAATTATGTACATACCCTGAATTATCAGAACAATCCGGATACCCTTACAAGCATTGACGATTATCCCACTTACAAAGTTGTGGTTTATACCATTCCGCAAACCGAAAGCAGAGAAGTAAGACTAAGCCCCGGAAAGCATACCATTATACCGGTTGATGCACCTCAGGGCTATCTCAGCATCCGGAGAAACGAAGGCGTTTACAACTTCAATGAAAAAGTAAAATGTGTGGTGCGAAAAGGCGGCGATATGAATACATTGTATGTGCAGCCCATTAACTACACCGAAAAATACCTCATTGGCAATTACGATATTGAAATACTGACACTGCCACGAATAAATATTGGTGCGAGCGCCATTGAACAATCGAAAACAAAAATAATTGAGATTCCGAGCGCCGGCATGTTGCAGATAAGGTGCCTCGAGGCGGGCGACGGCTGCATTCTGGTGAAGCGCGAAGGGCGTCTGGAGTGGGTATGCAACCTTAACCAGCAAACCCAGCAAACGTATTATTTGCAGCCCGGCGAATACGTTGCTACATGGCGCTCCAAAACGCTGCGCGGAAGTATTTACACCATCGAAAAAAAGTTCACCATAAACTCCAATTCGCAAACCCAGGTTGATTTTTCGAACCGTGCCAATACACGCTGAAGAATTTATATCTTAGCATGAGGAGTGCATGAAATCGCATTGGCAAATATTAGGAGTGCCCGAAAACGCTTCTACCGAAGATATTAAAAAGGCCTATCGCCAAAAAGCCAAAGCCCTGCATCCCGACGTGAATAAGGCACCAGGCGCAGCCGAACAGTTTATTGAAGTAACCGAGGCCTATCTTTATCTCACAGAGAGACGATATACAAGGCTTATTAAAAAAGTTACACCTACCCGAAAGCGGAAAATGACCGATGAGGAGAAACGGGAAGCGTATCGCGAAAGGCCCGCAGGAATGCCAGGATGCGTTATGAGGAATGGCTGAAGTCGGAGGAATATAAGCTTGAAAATGCCATCGGGATATTTGCAACACATCTTGTTGTCTTTATTTTTGGTTTTTTTATTTTGGGCTGCTGTTCTTACTTTCTAACACAAAGGGAAGGTGTAGTATCATCGGTTCTATTGCTTGCTATCATCGGGCCAATTTACTTTTCAATACTTAAAAATGGGGGCCGACTTAGTTTTAAATTGTTTTTTGAATCGGTGAAGGTTCTTTCTGAACATTATACGGCTTTCAGTTTTTTTACGACGGCAGTTAGTGTTTTTCTGTTTCTGAAATTTGGCCTTGAAACGATGATTCCTTTTTGGGCTTTACTTGCTTTATATACAGTAATTCCTGGCGTTGTTGTTTATAGTCTAAGGAAAAATAAACGTTTCAATAAATTTACAATAGGCACCGCGGTTGTTCCATTTGCATTAGGATTGGCATTAACCATTAATTATTACATTAGTTTTGCCCCAGTAATTGAAACTTATTCGTACGATAGTGTTGGCGGTTACTCATATGGATCATATAAAAATCCGCCGACCTATCGACAAATTATTCTCGAGGATAATGCTTATTCGAATTATCCAGGCATCATGATATTTCACGGTGGAAGAAAAACGCATCAATACAACCAAATCAAATACACGTTTAAACGTGGTGTGTTTGGTTTCAGGATTATGGCAGACTTCAACCTTGAAACGAGGAATTAACTGAATTACTTCTCCCACACCGGAAGCCTTCCATAAGTTGCCGGCATCTTAAGGCTCTCGGCTTTGGCTTCAGCTCTTTCCATAATATCTTTAAGTGTAAGCACAGCGGCGTACAAATCACCAAACTCTTTTTTAAGCTGTGCCAGCTTGTCCCGGTGTGTTTGGGTGGCGCCACCCGACTGGCTCCAGCTTGCACCCACAATGCCTTCCAGCGATCCGGTAAAACCCGGCAGTGTTTCAAATTCGCGGCGGGCAAGGCTTCCATCACCATACAGTTTTATTTCGAGTTGTTGCCTTTTTAATTCAAAGTCATTCAGCGCCGGCAACAATTCGAGCGCATTTACATTTCCGTTGCTCACGCCTTTTTTCAGATATTTAGCGCGCTCTTTCAACACACCCAGATAATCGGAAGTGCCAAGCACCACACGCCGGAAGTTGGCCAGTTCTTTATTGAAGGTTTTTGTTTGCTGCACATCGGGCAGGGGTAGGGTTGACATGCCAGGGGTGTTAAGCTCAAACGGAACTTTACCTGTAAGTTGTTCCACCTGCCCGCCATATACGCGCATTAACTGAACAGCGTAGTTACCGGGCACCGCCATGGGGCCCTCATCGGCCGAGGCGTATGGGTTCGAAAGATCGGGTTCATAAAAGGTAATCGGCGAACTCACTTCGTAACGCCCATCCCAGGTAAAGCGCTTTATGCCCTTGCCGGTTCCAAGTTTCAGTTTTCTTACTTCATTGCCATCGCCATCAGAAATCACGGCCAGTAAATAGGCAGGTTCTTCATTATCTTCCATCCTTATACTGTCGGCACTGGGATAGTAAATGGGCTGGTTATTTTTATTTTTTTCTTTTTCAGTGTCTTTTCTTTTATCCTTCATTGACTTAAACTCATCCTTTACATAATAAGTAATTGTGGCCCCAACGGGTGGATTGGGTGCCGTGTAAAAGGATTCGCCCTGAAACGATTTGCCTCTGTGGCCGTAAGGGGTTGACTGGTGAAATACAAGACCGCTTTTGATCGGGTAAATCATGGCTTTGTTATTCAGGTCGGCCGGTTTAAAGTGATGAAGAAAGCTATAATCGTCCAGTACAAAAAATCCCCGGCCAAATGTGGCAATAACAAGATCATTCTCCTCCTTTTGAATGGCGATGTCTTTTATGCAGATTGACTCAGGAAGCCCTGCGGTCAGTTCAACCCAGTTTGTGCCGCCATCATTACTGAAATAGAAGCCGAACTCGGTGCCACAAAAAATAAGATCGGGGTTTTTATGATCCTCGGCAATGGCATAAACCGATCCTTTTTCAGGTAAGGTTGTACTTATGTTTATCCAGCTCTTTCCTTTGTCGTTGCTTTTCATCAGGTAAGGTTTAAAGTCGCCCTGACGGTGATTGTTAAACACCGCATACACCCTGTTTTCGTCGTGCTGCGATGCCAGCAGGGTATTTACAAGGGGCTGCATTTTAACGCCGCCCGCGTTGATGGAAGGTACACCGGCTATATGATCAATGCGGTTCCACGAAGTACCACCATTTTCTGTAATGTGTATAAGGCCGTCGTCGGTGCCTGCGTAAATAATTTTTTCGTTCTTCGGCGATTCGCTCAGGGCGGTGATGTTTCCAAAAATGGAAGTGGATTGATTTTTCGCCACGGCGTCCATGCTCCATAACTTATCCATCATTGGCAATTTATTCCGGTCAATGCCGCGCGATAGATCAGGACTAATTACCGTCCACGAGTTACCGCGATCATCACTTTTGAATACTTTGTTTGCCGCAAAGTAAATGCGTTTGTTATCGAAATTACTGATGATGATGGGGGCATCCCAGTTGAAGCGATACGCAGGCTCACCTGGTTTTTCCTGTGGCCGTATATCGGTTGCCTCACCGGTTTTTCGGTCAAAACGAATAAGGCCTCCGTATTGCCATTCGCTATAAACAATGTTCGGCTCTTTCGGATCAACCCTGCTCTGAAAACCATCGCCGCCCACTGTTACAAACCAATCCGCATTGGTTATTCCGCTTGCACTGATAGTTCTGGCTGGCCCGCCAAGGGTGTTGTTGTCCTGTGTTCCGCCATATACGTAATAAAATGGTTTGCTGTTGTCCACACACACTCTGTAAAACTGTGTGATGGGCAGATTCGCCTTAAAATCCCAGTTCTCTGCGCCGTCAAAACTTTCGTAAAGTCCTCCGTCACAACCCATCAGGTAATGCCGCGGATGCTGAGGATCAATCCATATACAATGGTTGTCAACATGTTTGCTTTTTTCGCCAAGGTTCTTGAATGTTTTTCCACCATCGTTGCTTACCTGCGCCCAGGTAGCCATCGAATACAAGCGGTCCACGTTTTTTGGATCGGCAATAATTTCCTGATAATAATTACCATCGGTGGCATAAGAACTTTGTTTGGTCCAACTGGCGCCCCTGTCAGTACTCCTGTAAAGGCCTTTTTCGTCGCGCGCCTCCACAATGGCGTAAACCACATCGCTGTTCGCTGGCGAAATGGCCAGTCCAATCCTCCCAATATCGCCGGAGGGAAGTCCGTTCCCAAGTTTTGTCCAGG